>CAYNPW010000046.1:0-18979 GCA_964399215.1 uncultured Ruminococcus sp.
AACCATTCACTACTCAAAGTGCTTCATCTCCTTTACGCACAGTTTCAAGTATCTCATTCATTTTCAGTCTGATTGCACTAGGTTCAATTCGTCCGTCATGAGATGTTACCATTGATTCTATCTCTGCTAAAACCAAGGCAATTGACATTCTCATCATTATGGGCAAAAACTCACTTTTATCTATTAACGGCTTAAAGAAAGAATGGCGCATATTAATAGATAAATTATATTCAGTGTCAGTTAATTGCTCTACCAATAGCCAGTCCATGGCGGGATCATTCATTTCAAGAATAATATGGAATTGATAGTCAATATGCTTATATGTAAAAGCATAGTTGATTTGTTTACCGCCTTCAAGCTGTACATTGCCACTATTTTGATTCGGCGATGGTGTTTCTGCTGGTGGACTGTTAGTCTCTGTATTCTCCTGCTGATTATCCTGCGGCTCTTCAGTTTGTACAGGTTCTGGTGTTGGCGACTCAGTGTTTGGAACTGAAACATCGGCGGGAGACTCAGTATTTACTGGTTCTCGGTCTACTATTTCAATTTGTACGTTCTCTACTGCACCTGATTCTGTCAAGCCCTTTGTTGCAGTTTCTACAAGATCTTGTGTATTGAGTTTTTCTCTAACTCTGATATTCTCAGCTTTTCTCCTATAATCTTGTGTATGCTTAGATAGTTCGTCTATGAACGCTTCCTCTAAGCCACTGTTGTGCCAGTCAAAACCGTCCTTTGCCTGTGTGACTGGCCAATTATCCATATGCAATTCACCATACATACGCTGCCAAGCATAGGAATTGGCATCTCCGAATAATTCCGAAGGTCTATAGTTCTTTTCTGAACCGCCGACTATTACACGACCTCGCCTAATAAGAGTGAATCCAGCATCTTTAACGCTACCGGGTATTCTGATAGCGATAAATCCACTAACTGCCAATTCTTTCCCCTCATGTTGAACAGTAAAAGAAATATCCTTTTTCCATGTTTTTGAATCATCATCGGTGTAAACGGGAGCTTCCTTAAACTGTAAAGCACTTCCGTTATAGGTAATTCTCACTAAACCTGTACGCAAGTCCTCACGATAGATGCTGCTAAGTAATTCTTTTACTTTTCCTATGGTTCTCGGACCAACAATTCGCTTATTTAATCTTTTGATCACTATTTTAGTAAAGTGATCTTTCTTGCTTACAGATTCCTCCTGGACATCTATCTCTTCCGTCTTATACTTTCCTAATTCATCAATGTTTATCTCAGTATAGTATTTTGTGGGTGAGTTTAATTGAGTGGATTCTACAGACCATAATGATCCAAACCAGCAAGCTGCTGTTTTTAAGCCCATTCCGAACTCATTTCGACCAGAGGTGTTCTTTGGAGGACGATCCAGCACAACTGCTCTCTGGAAATCAGTCCATTCCATACCATAGGCATCATCGGTGATCTCCAAGCGGTCGCCTTCAACAGCATCTTCAATGTATCTGATGGTGATATTAAGTCCTTTAGCATACTTCTGAGCCATAAGTTCGTCCTTGTGGTCATAGAAACTTTGGGTGGAATTATCAACAAATTCAGCTATTGCCGTCCACGGTTGATAACTCAGGCGCTTATATGTAGCATAAACGCTGCTTGTAGGTCTAATGTTTATCTTCTTACTCAATATCATCACCGTCCCATCCCTCTATGGCAAGATTAAAAAGGCTCTCGCCGAGGATTTTTAGTATTCTAACATTTACTGAGTTGCCTAACTGTCTGTACTTTATGGCATCAGTTCCTTGAAATTTAAAACTAGCGTGAAAGCTCTGAAGATTTGCTGCTTCTCTGGGCGTAATGTATCTAAAGTGACCTTTCTGCTCATCCCAGATAATAGGAGTATTCACGATTGCTACCAAAGAAGGATAAAAAGTTGGTCTTTTTACTCTAATTCCAGATTGTCTCACCTGAATCAGTGCGTTATGAATATCATCTACATCTGCACCGCAATTCCATTCAAATTTTTTGTATAGTTTGATTTTGGTAAGCATATCATATTTTTCTATCCATTTGTCAATAAAATCCCTATGTTCAAGATAGAGTTCTCTGTTATGTCTCAGGAAATTCTGTTTCCATTTTGGCATATCATCATATCCCTGAGAAGAGTATACATCATCTGTATCATCATTTCCTACACCAAAGCTATCTATCCATATGGGGAAACCGATGACCTTTATATTAGTAGCTTTCCTGAATTCTTCCCAAGCCAAGATCATCTGTTCTTTTTCCTCTGATATAATATAACTATCGTCCACTTCATCTTCAAGAATTGACCAAGCATCGCCCATTTTACATTTTTTGAAATGCTTATCGAGTTGTAAATCTTCAATATGAATAAAGCCGTTTGTCAATATCTGCTGATTTCTTATATCTCTTCTAATACCAAGTATATAAACTCGTTCTCGTATCTGAGGTATACCAAAATCTGATGGTGATAGTATAATCGGTGTTTCAGTAATATAGAAGTTCCGTTTTGTTAATTCAGTGGTAATAATATCCCAATTCTCGGTTTTATCAGCAAGATTTCGTACGTTTTCCAGTATAATAAATTTTACTTCTGGATGTCCGTCCAGAATATCCATTATTTTATAGAATAGATTTCCTCTCGTTTCATCCTTAAAGCCCTTTTGTGCTCCCGCCTTACTAAATGGCTGACACGGGAATCCTGCACAAAGCACATCAAACGGAGCTATTGTCTCAGGATCAATCTTATTTACATCGCCACGAACTTCTTTCTCATCTATTTTATAATTGAGCTTATATGTTTTGACACATTCTTGATTTGTTTCGGCAGCCATAACACATTCTCCGCCCAAATATCGCATCGCTTGATGGAATCCTCCGACACCGGCAAATAAATCAATAAATCTAAAGCGTGCTTCTCCTTTTTCACGAGTAATTCTTGCATCGTTTGGCTTTTGTGCATCGGCAGGGATATTCCATCTTCCGCCCTCTTTAATTGCTCCAGGAATTCGATTATCTTTGCACAGTATGGTAACCCATGTTTCTGATACTTCCCATAATGCAGCTATTTCTTTTGTAGTCATATTTTTCTTATACCTTTACTCAACTTTGTTATCTGGAATTATTTCCATAATGTCACCAATGTCACAATTAAGAGCGTGACATATCTTTAACAATACATCTGTTGTAACATTTTCGTTTTTTCCCAATTTTGCCATAGAAGTATGACTAATCCCTGCAGCTGCACACAGGTCTTTTTTCTTCATATCCCGGTCTATAAGGACTTTCCATAGTTTTTTATAACTAATTGCCATTCAAACACACTCCAGAAAGAAATGATTGTGGAATTAATCTCCGCTTTCGCTGAACTTATATCTTGATTATACCACATATTTTCCATTTTTTCAATAGAAAAACACAAAATAATCTACGCCTATAACAAATACTGCCGTCCGAAATAGAAGTTCTCGGACGGCAGTATCTTATTTATTCATCACACATACACCATAGCCGCATAAATCGGATCTCTCGCACACAGGCGATCCATGTTCTCCAGACCTCTTGCCTTTGCAAGATCACCGACCGCCACAGCTCTGAGATACTCCGTATCATTTTGGAGCATCATTCCCACCTGGCGCTCAATGGCTTCTGCTACGGAACGGTCAAGCTCGGTCAGGTAGCTGAGTATCGTGCCGTCATTGACCAGCTTTTTCAGCCTTGCAGGGCGGTACTCCGCCGAATAGTGCAGGTGATATTTGATGTGGTCGGAGCTGAACTCTGTCACGCTCGGCTCGGCATCGGATGTGTTGTGGGTAATGGTCAGGGCATCGGTGTCGAGAACCCACTCTGGCTTGCTCTTGCCGACCACCTGAACCTTGTCTTTGCTTCTAATGATCATAATAATTCCTCCTGTTATTCAAGTCCCCACGATTTTTTCTTTCTGGTGGCGGACTGCTGCTGTACTTCCTGTTCACGCTGATTATGGATATGCTCCTGCGCCTGCTTGACCTCAACGTATTTCTGCGGCTCTAAGCGTTTCAGCAAGCTCACAAACTCTGTCAGGTCATCGACCTCAGCTGACAACGCAGCATTATCACGGCGAAGTTCCGAGCATTCTCCCGAAGTCTGTTTCAGGCGCTGCCGAACATCTTCCGTTTCTTTCAGGCTCCTGTCAAGCCGTTCACGGAGAGCGTAAACCGTGTCGCCGGACTTGTGGGTGCTGTCACTGAGCTTCTTCATGATCTTGCTCAGGCGCTGTGCCTTGGAGATGATCTCGTCCGAATGCTTCTTGATAGATAGCTTACCGTCAAGCAGACTTGTTAGTTCTCTGCAAAGCTGCTCACACTCGTCCTCAACCTTGAACTCCTTTTCATAGTCAGGAATATAATTGAGCAAAGCGTTGATCTGAGCTTTCTTTTTCTCGATGTTTTCATCGAGCTTTTCGCTCTTTGCCTGCTTCTCCGACAACTCCGCTTCGATCTGAGCATTCTGCTCTGCCAACTCGTCAGCCTGCCTGCGATTCTCTTTATACTCAGGTATCTCCAGTGTCCCTCTCGCCTTTTCGGGAGCGAGCGGTTTGATACCATGTTCAAGGCAGATTTTATTCAGCACCTCGACCTCGGCAGATCGCCAACGTGCAATCGCCTGCTTGCCCTCACCGTAGCCCATTTCTTTAAGAGCCTGGGCGATACCGTTCTGCGTGTCCTGCCCACGTTTATAGTGACCGACAGGAATGTAGTCGATGTGCAGATGCGGAGTCGCCTCGTCCATGTGCAGGACAGCATTAAAAACGTAAAAGTTCGGGTTGCGGTTTTGGAAACCTTCCATGTACTCTTTCAGGCAGTCAGCCACAAGCTGAAAGTCCTCAGTACCGTATCCCGAATCTTCCATCTTGCCGATCTGCACAACGTCCTCATAAAAGCTCTTGCGCTTGTCGGCGGCGGTGCGAACAGTGTTGCAAGGTTTTACACCAAAAAGGTGTTCGTAATAACTGCCGTGAACCTTGCGATCGTTACGCTTCTGTTTTGCATTGTAACGCTGAGTAGATTCAGCAAAAAGCTGATCGTATGCTTCGCCTATCGGCTGACGCACGAAGGTGATGTTCTGCGGAGTGCGGAGCGGATCAACATTGTCCGCCATGAACTTCCTGTTATTGTGAGTCAGAGAACCCTTTCCCTGACCGAATGAAATTCGTTTTTCTTTCATTTCATTGACCTCTCTTTTTCATTGGATTTACTTCTCTCTTTCTACGAAATCCAATCAAAAAATCATAGGCATCAACTCCTTTCATGACCGCAGAGACGGAAGCCCTGACGGGCAAATTTTCCCTGAACGACACAAGGTATGGTCGCAGGGAAAAAGCTGCGTAGCAGCGGTTACAAGGGTGCAGAGCGCCGCTTGTAACTCCGTAGTACTTGCGGCAGCATAAGACCGCCACAAGAACTACTCCGCCCTGCGGGGCTATCCCTTACGGGAGAAGAACGGCTGTCGGAGCAGCCAAAAATGTGGGCGCATTTATTCAAAAATCCGCATTACATTTTTTGAAAAACATCACATTGGAAATGATATTTTTCTGCAAAAATCTCAGTTCGGATTTTGTAAAAATACTCGCTCCGATATCATAAAAATTAGAACGGCAGCTCAACTTCGACACCGAGCTTTTCAAGCAGATGATCTGTCTCATTATCATAAATCCGAGTCTCCTCAGACGAAAGATAATCATAGAAGCGAACGAGCGATTCACGAACATTAAGACCGCTTCTTTCTTCAAGGATAGAAGTCAGCTTTTCAACCTTTTCCATATCGACCATATAGCACACCCCCTTTTCATAAAAATGATGACTGTGTTCGTGACCTAACGCTCAAAATCGAGCAATAGGATTTCAGCACTTACAGTCTGAGTAGCGAACAAAAATGTTCATCACTCAACTTCTGCGTCGATGTGCGTCGGTGGTGACGATGTTTTAGACACCCCTCAAACCATCGACGCATCGACGCACATCGTCACGCTAAAGCGTTGTCGATCATTTGCTGATAAGCTCGGTCATAATCTTCACCTGCGATGTCATCAACCGTGTCGGCGCTGATGATGAGTTCTCCCTTAACGGCAGGAACACCATCTGCACTTTTTTCGGTTTCTTCTGCTGGTTCAGGCGAGATCACGATCGGGTGATCAGCATCATAGCGGAGCTGAATCAGCTTTGCCTTGTGCGTCCGCTTATTGCTGTACTGCACAAAGTAAAGATTGTACAGCTTTCCTGCGTTGACATTCAGTTTCAGCGACAGGGCATTCGGTTTGATGTCAAGTTCCAGCTTTTCGATCAGCTCGGTCGCCGTACCCTCCCAATTTGGATTATCCGCATTGATGAAATTGCCGATTGCTTCAAGCACAGGTTCAGGCGGCTCCGTGTATTCGGGAGATTTCTCTCCGCTCAGTTCCCAGCACAGCGTTTCTTTGTTTCGGGTGAGCATAAACTTCTTGTCGGGCTGATCTCTGCCTGATACCTCTATCGTGGCATCACCGTCGGAACGTTTGGACTTGTACATGATGAAAGCTCCGTCCGCTGCACCGAGCAGACCGTTCGTGCCTGAGATACGGTCGAAATTATCATCAGACTTCTGCTTGCGTGTATGGTGAACGAGTATCAGGCAGATACCCGTCTTGTCCGCAAACGCTTTCAGCCCTGCAATAATATCGTAGTCCCTTGCATAGCTGTAAGTGTCGCCCTCTGCTTCACGCACTTTCTGCAACGTGTCGATGATGACAACTGAGGTTTCGGGGTGTTCATGCATGAACGTGTCGAGCTGATCGAGCAGCCCTTCGTTCAGCGACTTGGAAGCAACTTAAAAGAAAAGATCGGGCGTTGTCTCCGTTCCGAACATTCGATACAGACGCTCCTGCAATCTGCGATAATCGTCTTCCAATGCGAGGTACAGCACCGTACCCTTTCGGACGGAATAGTTCCACATTGGCGTTCCTGAGCTGACATGATAGGCGATCTGAGACATCATGAAGCTCTTGCCGACCTTCGGAGCACCGACGAACAGGTAAGTGCCGGGGTAGAGGAAATGGTCGATGATCGGCGGTTTGCCCGGATAGACCATCTCATAAAGCTCCGGCATCGAAATAGTCTGCATGAAGCCAGGTGCAGATTCACGCTCCGACTGAGCCTGTGCCTGCATTTCCTGTTCGTACTCCTGCTGTGCGAGGTAAATTTCCTCGGCTGAGGGGTTGAAATTCTCCCCGTAATCTGGTATAATAGTAGGTGTTAAATCAGGTGACTGCCCGACCTCTGCGCCAACAGAAGTCATAGGTGCAGTCATTTCTCTTTCTTCGGTCATTCTCTATCTCCTTTCAGACCATTCAGAGTTGTTGTGATAAGCTGTATCGTGGACAGCAGCTCATAGTCCACAGCCGAGCCGTTCTGTATTCTTCGCAGCTCGCTGAGGACTTCCGCAAGCTGATTTTTCAGAGCCTTGTACACTCTCGGATTGCCCTGCACTACCACATCACGGCAGAGAAGCCGCTTGACGATGTAGTCCTGCTTGGTCAATCCTGAGAGAGCCACAGCCGAATTGATGAGCTGATCTTCTTCGGACGAGACACGAAAACCAATTGTCCTCGCTCTGAAACGTCCCTTGCTGTCAAGATTCTTTGCTGACATTAAAATCACCTCCCTTCTTCAGCTCACCGAGCTTATTCGCCATTTCCGCCTGCTTGGACGGGAACAGATGTGCATAGCGGTAAGTGATCTCGATGCTCTCATGTCCCACACGGTCAGCGATAGCGACAGCCGAGAAACCAAGCTCGATCAGGAGCGAAACATGGCTGTGACGCAGATCGTGGATACGGATACGCTTCAAGCCTGTCGCTTTTACGCCCCTGTCCATTTCATGATGCAGATAACTCTTGGATATGGGGAAAATCCGCTCGTCGGGCTTCTGGTCATACAGCATACTGAAATACTCCTGCATCTCCTCACAAAGAAAATCTGGCATTTCAATGGTACGGTTGCTTTTCTTGGTCTTGGGCTCTGTGATGACGTCCTGCCCCTTGATACGCTGATAGGACTTGTTGATGCGGAGCTTTCTGTTCTTGAAATCGAAGTCCGCAGTCGTGAGAGCCAGCAACTCACCGAGTCGAATACCGCACCAGTAGAGCATCTCAAAGGCATAGAACGAGATCGGCTTATCCATCATGACCTCGGAAAACTGCATATACTCGTCCTTCGTCCAGAAGTTCATCTCCTTGGCATTCTTCACACCGATGCTTCCTGCTTTGGCTGCGGGATTGGTACTCAGGTCATAGTAGCGGACGGCATGATTGAAGATACACGAAAGCTGATTGTGCAGGTTCTTCAGGTAGGTCTCCGAATAGGGCTTGCCGTTTTTGTTACGGTGACGGAGCAGTTCATTCTGCCACGTCAGCACATCCCTCGCCTGAATGTCCTTCATGGACTTTACTCCGAAATAGGGCAGGATCTTCGACTTGATGACACAAGCCTTATGCTCCCATGTGTTCTGCTTCAAACGGGCTTTCATATCCTGCTCGTACAGCTTGTAGAAGTCCTTGAACAGCATATCGAGGTCGCCGCCCTGCTGGAGAAGAAATCTGCGCTCCCAATCCTGAGCCTCACGCTTTGTCTTGAAGCCACGCTTGCACTTCTGCTTGCGCTGCCCCTGCCAGTCATCACAGCGCGTCATAACGTACCAAGAGCCGTTTTTGTCCTTGTATACGGGCATCAGTCCTCACCCTCTTTCTTTTCAGGTGCTTTCACCGGGCGTTCCGCCGAGTACACTCTCTCGTTGAAATACTCACGGTTCACTCTGCCTGTGATGGTGATGTAGCCCTTTGCGTCAAGCTCCTCATTGAGCTGCTTGATGATCTTGTATGCATACGGAACGGAGATCTCCATGATCTCTGCAAGTTCCTCTGCACGGATAAATCTTTCTGACATAGTAGTCAACCCTTTCTTAAAATATTGTTCTGTGTGGTATCGGGCGCATTTGCGTATCCGATAAGCAAAATTCTCTATCTAAACATTTTTGCTTAGTCTTATTATACTAAACATTTTTGTTTTTGTCAACCCCTAAATCGAAATTTTTCTAAATTTTTTTGTTTAGTATCTATTGACTATCCTAAACAAATATGTTATAATGAGCTTGCATACAGAACTTGTATTATAAGGAGTGAACCACCATGAGCATTATCGGAGATAAGATACACCGCATTCGTGATTTCAGAGGAATGACGCAGAAACAGCTCGGTGTCGCAGTTGGCTTTGACGAGAAGTCTGCCGATGTCCGCATCGCACAGTATGAATCAGGCACTCGTACACCCAAGCAGGCACTTGTGGAAAAGCTCGCAGAGGTGCTGGACGTGAATCCCCGTTTTCTCGCAGATGACGAGATTCTCGGCGCTGAGGGCGTTATGATGATGCTCTTTGAGCTTGACGAGCATTACCCGATCAGCATTGAGGACTGCGAAGACGAGGACGGCAACAGAAGAAAGGGCATTGTTTTCGGCTCTATCCTGATGACTGACCTCCTTTCTGAGTGGCAGAGACGAAAAAAAGACCTTGCTGACGGTAAGATCAGCAAGGCCGAATATACAGAATGGAAGCTTAACTGGCCGAAAACGACCGACGATTGCGGTAAGCATGAACCTACGAAAGAGTGGCGTCGTCGCCCTTAAATCCTGTGGCGACATACCCTCGTCCTCAGACAGCATCCTGTCTCGGACTCGGGCAACTTGTAAGCCACCTGAAACGCAGAATAATTCCGCTTAGCTCCCTGTTATCAAATTGTTATCACTGAGATTTTAAGGCTTCGGAAATGGCGTATCTATGCCGTTTCTGAGGTCTTGTTTATTATTATTCCCACTCAATGGTAGCAGGCGGCTTGGTAGTAATATCATACACTACTCTGTTGATATTCTTGACCTCGTTGACAATACGGCTTGAGCATACTGCAAGAACTTCGTACGGGATTCTTGAAAACTCCGCAGTCATAAAATCGGTAGTCTCTACTGCACGTAGAGCAAGCGTGTAATCGTATGTTCTGAAATCGCCCATTACGCCTACAGAACGGTTGTTGGTCAGAACTGCAAAATACTGGTTGATATCTCGGTCCATACCCGCTTTGGCGATCTCCTCTCTGAATATCCAGTCTGCGTCCTGAAGTATCTTAAGCTTTTCGTCAGTTATCTCGCCTATAATTCTGATCGCAAGTCCCGGACCGGGGAATGGCTGTCTCCATACCAGAGTTTCGGAGAGCCCCAGCTCCTGTCCGAGCCTTCTTGTCTCGTCCTTGAAAAGCATTCTTAAAGGCTCGATTATTTCCTTGAAATCAACATAATCGGGAAGACCGCCTACGTTGTGATGTGATTTTATAACTGCGGCGTCCCCTGCGCCAGATTCAATGACATCGGGATAAATAGTACCTTGAGCAAGGAAATCAACCTTGCCTATCTTCTTAGCCTCAGCCTCGAAAACTCTGATAAATTCCTCGCCGATAGTCTTTCTCTTTGTTTCCGGATCGGACACTCCTCTGAGCTTGTCCATAAATCTGTCTTTTGCGTTAACTCTGATAAAATTGATGTCCCAGTCCTTGAAAGCTGCCTCTACCTCGTCTCCCTCGTTCTTTCTCATAAAGCCGTGATCGACAAAAATGCATGTGAGCTGATTTCCTACCGCCTTTGAAAGCAGAGCCGCAAGAACCGAACTGTCTACTCCGCCTGAAAGTGCCAGAAGAACCTTGCCGTCCCCGACCTTTTCACGTATCTCTCCGATAGCTTTTTCAGCATAGTTTTCCATTGTCCAGTCGCCGGTACAGCCGCATACGTTTTTAAGGAAACTGTCAAGCATATCCATGCCGTACTCAGTGTGATTTACCTCCGGGTGGAACTGTACCGCATAAAGCTTTTTCTCGGCATTAGCCATAGCCGCGCAGGGACAGTTATCCGTATGCGCCGTAACCTTAAAGCCCTCGGGAAGCTTTGATATATAATCGGTATGGCTCATCCACGAAACAGCCTTATCAGGCATATCGTTAACTGCACCGAAAAGTACGCATGACTTATCATAAAAGGTCTCCGTCTTGCCATATTCGGATGTAACGCAGGTAGAAACCTCTCCGCCGAGAATGTAAGCCATAAGCTGAGAGCCGTAGCAGATACCCAGCACGGGAATACCCAGCTCAAAAATCTCCTTTGACACACTTGGTGCGTCCTCGCCGTAAACGCTCTGCGGTCCTCCCGTAAAAATAATACCCTTTGGTGAAAGCTCCTTGATATCGTTAATGCTCACCTTATTGTAAGGCTTGACCTCACAGTATACATTGCACTCACGCACACGTCTTGCAATAAGCTGATTGTACTGCCCGCCGAAGTCAAGAATAAGAACATATTCGTTAGTCATTTCCATACCTCTTTTCTTAATTGATACAACAGAAAATATATAAATTAGTATATCATATTCCGACAAGTAATGCAAGGGATTTATGCATCTCTGCAAAAAAGTTTTGTAGTTTGTTAATAATCAGGTTGAATAATCTGTCGGTTTATGATATAATTAATAAGCATTAGCAGCTTATTAATATGCTGAATAAGCAAAAACGGAGTTTTATTATGGAAAATAAAGAAAATACAGAAATAATAGATATACCCGATAAGGGGGAACGCTCTCCCTCCGGGGAAAACAAAAAATCATGCTTTACCGTTGAAGAAAATGGCAGGATCATGGTATTCACAACGGTTCTTTCAGTGTTTTGCGCAGGCTTGTCTATGCTGTCGGCACACTATTGGTATGAGCTGAAATACGATAGATACAATCTCTATGTGCACATAGCTATGGCGGTTCTATGCGCGGCAGCGTTTGTATATACGGTATTCAGTACGATACGGAGCATCAGAAATGACAGCAGACCGGCAGTTAACCGATATGTGATCGCTGTTATGCTTTCCGTTAACGCATATCTTCTGCCCGAGGTCGTTATGGACGCATACATAATAAAATCCAGTCCGCTATATAATTTACTCGGAATTCTACCGTCTCTTGCGGTTTTCCTGCTGGGCGCTGCAGTGTTTTCCAAACCTGTTATGCTTAAAATATGGAATATTCTGTGGACGCTGCTGTTCGCCTTGTATTCATGGGCACAGTATTATGTATATGAATTCAGAGGGGATCCCGTTAGATTTTCCGATCTGTTTAATATAACCTCCGCTCTGGAGGTTGAAGGTTCATACAGCTTTTTTCCTCGGTATATGTCGGTGTTTATTTATATCGACATTGTTATTATCCTGTTTTCTGTAATTACCGTACGTCCCTCGGTTTGTGAAATAAAAGGCAGATTTGTTTCAGGCTCAGCGGCGCTTGCAAGCATTGTAGTAATTCTTCTGACAGGTAATTTTGCATATAACATGGGCGTCAACAACAGATATATAAAATGGGGCTTTGCAGGCAGCGAAAATCTTGAAAGTTTCAGAAATGTCGGCTTCAATCTTATGTTCTGCTACGACGGACTTTATAACCGTGTGGATAAGCCCGACGGCTATTCCGCTGAGACGGCAGAAAATATTCTGTCGCAGTATACGTCTGATGACAGCGTACAAAGCAAGCCAACCATTATCGGTATTATGAACGAATCCTTTGCTGATTTCTCACATATTGCACAGTTCGGTACAAATGAGGACTACATGCCGAATTACCGCAGACTTTGTGATGAAAGCATTTCGGGATATGTTACCGTATCGGCATACGGAGGTTATTCCTGCAATTCGGAATATGAATTTCTGACAGGAGATACCATGGGATTTCTTCCTGCGGGCAGCGCTGTTTTTACACAGTATCTTGACGAGTACAGAGAAAGCAATGTTAGTTATCTCAAATCCCTGGGATATTATACCCAAGCGGTAACGCCTTGCAGCGGCCTGCTTTGGAATATAGAAAATGCATACAACTACCTTGGCTTTGACAAATCGGAATTTAACTTTTGCAGCGATATTGCAGGAGCGGAATATGTCAACGGAAATCTGTCCGACAGCAGCTTTTATAAGCAGTTTGAAAAGATTTACAGCAATAAGCCTGAAGGTCAAACCGCTTTTTACTGGCTGACAACAATGCAAAATCACAGTCCCTATGACGTGGACGATCCCGCAGAGGGAATAACCCTTTCAGAAATAAACTGTCCGGATGCGGAAAGCTACCTAAGCTCCATAAGTATGTCGGACAAGGCACTGGGAGAGCTTACTGATTACTTCCGCAGTGTTGACGAGGAGGTAATTATTGTGATGTTCGGCGATCATTACCCTCATATTATGGAATTCACCGAACAGCTTTACGGCAGCTCAGTTTCCTCGCTGTCCACAGAGGAGTATTCAAGGCTACATCAGACGCCTTTTCTGATATGGAGCAACAAGGGATTGGAGCCTCAGCGCATAGAGGATATAAGTCTTAACTATCTGTCCATAGAAGTATTCAAGGCAGCGGGACTTCCTCTAAGTCAATATCAGCAGGCTTTGGAGGATATACGTCAGGATATACCGATAATAAGCGGATTTGGCTACAAAGACTGCGACGGAAGGTGGTACGGCACAGCCGACAGCTCCGATTATGACGAAACGAAAAACAGATACGGGATCTTACAGTATTTCAGAATGTTTGATGATTAGATACCAAAAAACGGGAGCGGTCGATCGAAAAGCTGCTCCCGTTTTTGTATTAAAATATAGTTTAGTCGCTAAAATAATCACAGAACAGAATCTGATTGTTTATATCGATCCTGTTTTTTACTGTTTCATTCATATTGTTGATAAATTCCGTATCTGCTTCTGTATTAGTAAAGTTTTCTTTGATAATTCCGTTTTCGTAATAAAAATCTTTTGTTATCCATGATAAATTCTGAAAGTAAGCATATCCGGAATAATTATCGTCAAAAATGTCATATCCCAAATATTTTCCGGAGTTTTCAATCCCGAAAAGATTTAAGACAGTCGGAAGAATGTCGCTGGTATTACAAACTTTATCCACTGTTTCAGGTTCTATTCCTTTGGCATAAATAAAACATGGTGTGTTTGACGTTAATGCGTCATTTACAGTATCGCTGACAATGCTGCTGCAATAATGATCCGTTATAAACCATATGACAGTATTATCTAATATGCCGTCAGAATCAAGACGTTGAATCAATTCTCCTACGAGATCATCGGTAAGAGATGCTTTAGCTTTAAATATGGCAGTTTTATCATTTGGATCTTCTGCTTCTAATTCCGGGTGTCGTTTAATAGCTTCTTTATACAATTCATCATCTGACGTATATGGCATATGAGCGCTATATGTTACTACGTAGTCGAGAAACTTATCATTTTCAACTAATTTATTATATATACCATTATCTGTTACCAAAGTATCGTCAATTTCAAAATTCTGATTTTTATTATCAGCATACTCTTCATATTGAATATAATTTTCATAACCATAAACAGAACTCATAACTCCGCGGTTATAAAATTCAGGAGAATTAAAATGATACTCATTTGCTGAATACCCGCTCTTCCTGAACATATTGGCTAATGAATAAGGAAATGAATTATTCACATAATCCATAGGTAAGGCGACTCCGGAAGGCGCAAATAAACCTGTATTTATTGCCGTTTCAGTTCCGAAAGTATATGTGTCACCGAATCTTGATGAATAAAAATTCTCAAAGTTTATACTCTCTTTCATAAGTCTGGTTATATTAGGACAGTTTTCAGCATTAATTCCTGCATAATCCAGACTTTCCACTTGAAGGATTATTAGGTTTTTATCCTTAAATATCCCTGTTTTACTGTTATCCTGGTGAGATATTTGTTCATCAAAATAAGAGTCAATTACGTCGGCACTGTCTTTGTAAGAGAACGGCTGTTTTATTGTACATACTATATCTCTCTGTATGTATGTGATCATATCGTTATCTTTAAAAATTTCATTTCCATCTATAAAATTTTTGTAATTATATGCTTGGTAGCTTCCGTAATTGTTCATCATACCGGAAGATTTGAATGTAGGTATAAGCAGTACGGTTACCAGAGAGCCTATAAATATTACTGAGTTCAATAAATACTTAAATTTCCTTGAAAATCCTTTTTGCGGTGATTTTGAAAATTTTAATACTACAAAAGTGACCACAGCTATCATCAATATAAGTAAGATGAAACAAAGCAACGTTTTTTTCGAGATTTCGCTAGCTATACTGTTTGCAAATTTAGCGCCCTCTTTAGCGGAAAATACCGTAACTAACCTAAATAAAGACTTGTTTGCATTATAATAGCACATTTGTGCAAATCCGTAAACGAGAAAAAACAAGGATGTTACCGCATATATGATAACTGAGACCTTTTTACTGAACATAAATATAAATGATGACAGCAATATGATATTTGAAATAACTATTCTTCCAAAATATGTTTCTATTGGAGTAAATGGACTATAAAAAATAATGAAAAACATATAAAAATCAATTAATGCATAAGAAACTATATATAAAACCAATGGGAACCAGCTTTTTACAGTAACATCCTTGGTTGCATTAGTAATACGCATATTAAGGTTTTTTAATTTTTGTATCATTATATATCAATACCCCCATTTCATTGTTTATTAAATTTCGTATTGTCATTTCAACGCCGAATAATGCGCTACAATATGCCGCTTTCTTTCGGTATTGTACTCTGCGCCTTTTATATCTGCACCGTTATGGCTCATAAGCTCGGCGCAGATAAGACCGTCCAGAGCAAAATCAGCTACAGGCTTGCCGTCGCAGACTATAGTGAGCTTATTATTTTCAGTATCAATGGAAATACCGCCGTTTCTTCCTATGACCAGCTCATCTGCGCCGAAACGTTCAACTACATAGCTTAATTTTTTTCCGTGAAAACTCATCAGCTCTTTGATCGGAGTTCCTGCATTCTTTTTTCTGAAAGGTCTCATGCTTATTCCCTTTCTGCGCCGCAGTTTACGCCGCTTCTTACGTCCTCGAATTCCTTGAGCATTTCCTCAGAGGGAGCTTTTGTTGCCAGGCTGACTATTACGATAAGCACAAGACTGACTGCAAAGCCTATTACCAGAGAATAAAGTCCGGTCACCGTACTAAAGGTTTCGCCGTTTATAAGCGGTATGTAATCCCATATAAGTACTGTGAGTGCGCCCGATACTATTCCCGCCGCTGCTCCGGGCAGGTTGGTTCTTTTCCAGTAAAGAGACATAAGCACTGTCGGACCGAAGGAAGCTCCAAGTCCTGCCCATGCGTTTGAAACAAGTCCCATAATGCTTGAATTCGGATCAAGCGCGATAAGGTAAGCTATGACAGCCACAACGATGACCGTGATACGGCTTACCCAGAGGACTTTTTTGCTGTCTGCATTTTTATTGATAAGAGAGTGATATATGTCCTCTGATACCGACGAGGAAGTAACAAGAAGCTGAGAATCCGCTGTGGACATGATAGCCGCAAGTATTCCGCAGAGGAAAATTCCGCCGATCAGGGGAATGCCTATATCGTTGTTGAATACCTGCTGTATCATTTCAATAAATACATTTTCGGTTTGATTTTCAGCAAGAATTTCCGGGAGGTATGCTCTGCCTACCACGCCGATAAAGCAGGCGAAGCAAAGGGAGAGCGCGCACCAGACGCAGCCGATCAGTCTTGACTTGTTGATCTCCTTTTCGTTTTTGACCGCCATAAATCTTACGAGAATGTGCGGCATGCCGAAATAACCCAGCGCCCAGCCAAGCTGAGAAACAATATCTATTGCTGAGAATGAAACTCCGTCGCCGCTGTTAAGTACGTTAAAATAGTCGTCTGCATTAAGCCCGGTTGCGGTGATATTGTCCATAACGTTTCCAGCGCCTACAAGCATAAACGCAATGATCGGGATAGTGATAACGCCTGCCAGCATAAGCAGTCCCTGAATGAAATCGGTAACGCATACAGCCATAAACCCGCCCATAAAGGTATAGCCGAGTATTACTACCGCGCCGATAGTAAGGCATATCTTGTAGTCGATACCGAAAACAGAGTTGAAAAGCTTTCCTCCTGCCGCAAGACCCGAAGCGGTGTACACAAGGAAGAAAATAACTATTGCCAGCGAGGAAGCCAGCAGAAGTATCCTATGCTTGTCGTGAAAACGGTTTTCAAGGTACTTAGGCAGAGTGAGAGCGTTATTGGCTCTGATAGTGTATCTTCTCAGCCTTTTTGCCACCAGCAGCCAGTTGAGGATAGTGCCGATAAGGAGACCTACGGCTATCCATATCTGACCTGTGCCCATAGCGTAAACCGTTCCGGGAAGCCCCATAAGCAGCCAGCCGGACATGTCCGACGCCTGAGCCGAAAGAGCCGCTACCCAGCCTGTAAGTCCTCTGCCGCCCAGAAAAAAGTCCTCCGAGCTTTTTGTCTTTTTCATATAAGCCGCACCTATCAGCAGCATTCCTGTAAGGTATACGGCAAATGCGACTAATATCCATATCGTTGTCGATTTCATATATTACCTCCGTTTTATTTATTTTTGTATTATATTGTAAATCGGAATTTATATGGCGAGATCTGCTGTGAATATTTCCTCAACAGGAAACGAGATCTTAACGAGTCCGACTGTAACAAATGTACCGCATATTTTTTTAAACTCACGCAGTATTAAATCGCTTGCTTGATAAAAAGCCTCATTTTTATCTTCCCCGGTAAGTGCTATTGTGCAATGAGGAACCCATCTGTCAGGTAAATACCACTCCCAGCCTTGCGTATCAAAATCCTTTAAATATTCGTGCAAATCTCTTTGCATTTCATACATACTTCTATTCATAATTGGCTCAATAAAAATAACTTTTGTATCATTGAACATACCAACGGAACTAAGATAAGCAGGCATAATTTTATGATTTTGTGTGAAATCTTTCAGATTCTCTATACACTGTGCCTCATCTACATCATTAAAACATGCTAATGTAATATGTGGTCTTGTTTTCCACTCAAAAAATTTAGTGCTTATCTTCATATCAGCAATTTTTTGTGCTAAATCAAGAAGCTTTTTTTCTGTTTCTTTATCAAAATATAATTCTATGGCGTATTTCATTTTTCGCCCCATAAATTTAAATCTGTCTTGTTACACGGAAAAGCAAAAGGGGCAGAATTTCCCGAATTTTGCCCCTTTGCAAACATAAATGCGTTTTTGCCGTTATTTAGCCTTGGTTCTGATCTCCTCGTCAAGCTTGGCAATAATGTCGTCCACAGGCATTGCGGGCATTTCGCCCTCTTTTCTTGAACGTACCGTTACCGTTCCGCCGTTTACCTCGTTGTCGCCGATAATGAACATATACGGTATTCTGTCAAGTCTTGCATTCTTGATCTTAGGACCGATATTCTCGTCCCTGCTGTCTACAGTTACTCTCATACCCATGGCCGTAAGCCTGTCGGCAATACCCTGAGCGTACTCGTTATGCTCGGGCTTGATAGGCAGAAGTCTTACCTGCTCGGGAGCAAGCCACAGAGGAAGAACGCCGTTAAAATGCTCCAGCATATAAGCGAGAGTTCTCTCATAACAGCCGAGAGACGTTCTGTGAATGATATACGGAAGCTTTTTCTGACCGTCCTTGTCAACATAGTACATTCCGAATTTTTCCGCCAGCAGCATATCTATCTGTATCGTTACCAGAGTATCCTCCTTGCCGTAAACGTTCTTGTACTGAATATCAAGCTTAGGACCGTAGAACGCCGCCTCGTCAATACCTATCTCATAATCCAGACCTATATTGTCGAGAATTTTCTTCATTGCAGACTGTGCCTCTTCCCACTGCTCCGCCGTACCCTCGTACTTATTGTTCGGGTTTGCGGGATCCCACTGTGAGAAACGGAATGTGCAGTCCTGAAGAAGTCCCACCGTATCCAGCATATATTTTGCAAGCTCCAGACAGCCCTTGAATTCCTCCTCAAGCTGATCGGGACGAAGAATATAATG
>CAYNPW010000047.1:0-18899 GCA_964399215.1 uncultured Ruminococcus sp.
TTCATATTTTTATTATACCATACTTGTCAAGGTTTTGAAAATTGATTTGCGTGCAAAAATTTAACGACCCGCTGCCGCAGGTCGTTTTATCATTGCTGTTTGATTATTCCAAATCGCCGTTTGCAGGATTGTCTATAACTCTGCCGTCTTCAGAAAATCTCGAACCGTGGCAAGCACAGTCCCACGAATGTTCCGCGCTGTTCCATTTCAGCGCGCACCCCAGATGAGGACAGCGTTTTTCCGAAAAGGTCATCAGATTTTTTACGGACTCAAAGCCGTTTACAAAAAGCTGAGGTCTTATAATATTCCTTGAAGGCGTGAAAAGCTGCTCGTATTCGTTCTCCTTTCCCATAACCATATCGCTCAGCAGCATAGCGGAAAGCATAGAACCGGTCATTCCCCATTTGTTAAAACCGCTTGCAGTGTACAGATCCTCAGTACGGCCGGAATAATGACCGATATAAGGAATATTGTCAAGACTCATGCAATCCTGAGCCGCCCAGAAATATTTTTCCGACGAATTAGGATATTTCTCACGGGCGAATTTCCTGAGTTCCTGCCAATTACCGCCTTTTTCTCCTGTTCTGTGTCCTCCTCCGCCTAGAAGAAGCAGTTCTCCGTAATTTCTGAAAGAAAGACCTTTCTTGTTTTCATCGACATACATTCCGTCTGCATTCTGCGCATTTTCAAGGGCTATAACATACGAACGGTGCTGATAAAGCTTGAGAAAATAGCTTCCGTGCTTATTTATAAACGGAAAATGAGTCGCCGCAATAATTTTATCGGCGCAAATTTCTCCGAAATCTGTTACCGCTTTATTATCGGCGGTTTCACGTACAAAAGTATTCTCGTAAATTTCAAGTCCCGCTGTAATAGCAGACAAGAATTTGAGAGGATGAAACTGAGCCTGCTTCGGAAAACATACAGCCCCCGCAATGTCAATCGGAAGCGGCGTTTTTTCGCAGAACGTTGCATCATATCCTATCTTTTCCAGAGCATAAAGCTCATTCTCGATTTTTCGGCGGTTATCAACAGAATATACATAATTATCCTTATATTCAAAATCACAGTCCATATTTTTACAAAGCTTTTCATACTCTTCAAAAGCGCATTTGTTGGCATTGAGATACCCTTTTGCTTTTTCTTTTCCTCCGCTCATAAGCAGTTTGTAATATATCAGACCGTGCTGATAAGTAATTTTTGCCGTAGTATTTCCCGTCGTTCCTCCGCATATCCTGTCCTTTTCAGCAATTATGCATTTCACACCCCGATGTTTGAGAAAATGTGCTGTAAGAAGTCCCGTTATTCCTCCGCCGATTATTAATACGTCTGTTTTTATATTCTCCCTCAGAGTCGGAAACTGCTGAAGATGATGATCGGAATGCCATAAAGATCTCAAATAATAACACCTGCCTGTAACCAATATTCTATTACGAATTTATTTTTTCCTATTACAGTCAGTTTTATACCAATACATAAAGCAAAACCCCCTGATGAATTCTTCATATCACAGGAGGTTCTGATATGTCATATTGTTTTATTTGGTACAATATATTCGCACTGTACATCACAGCGTTCATATTCTGTCCTGTCGACCTTTATCTGCTTAAAGCCGAATTTTTTATAAATATGCAAAGCCGGCTTTAAAATATGATTGGATATCAAGGTCAGCTTTTCGGCTCCATGGTCGACAGCATAATCCATACAAGCTTTGAAAACTGCGCTGCCTGCGCCTTTACCTTCGTAATTTTCATCTGCTGCAAGCTTGCATATTTCCCAAACGTCTTTACCTTCGGGAATCACCATACAAGTCGCAAGAACCTTTTCGTCTTCAACGGCAAAATATATCATACCGCCTTTATCTATAAAATCATCGGTATGGGATAGGATCTCACGGTCTGCGTCCTCCATAACAAAATATTTTTCGACCCATGCTGTGTTCAGTCTGATAAAATCCTGTTTGTATTTATCCTTATATTCAATAACTTTCATAAAATACACCTTTCTTTACGAAAAATTGCATTCCGGTTTGCTTGACATTATTATATCATATATTGTATAATAAGTAAAACAAATATTTCTAATTATAGAATAAGAAAAGGTGATTTATAAAATGAACCGTTATATTGCGCTTGAAAAAATAATTGAACTTGGCAGCTTTACCAAAGCAGCAGAAGCTTTAGGCTATACGCAGTCCGCCATGAGTCAAATGATAGCTTCGCTTGAAAATGAACTGTCTATCAAACTGCTTAATCGTTCAAGAAACGGAATTAAACTTACTCTTGAAGGAGAAGAACTCTATCCTTTTATTGAGCGCAGCATTTTACAATATCGCGCTATGCAGGAAAAAGCCAATGAAATAAAGGGGCTGGAAACCGGTATTATCCGTGTCGGTACGATCTCAAGCATTACCTGTCATTGGATGCCTAAGCTCATAAAAGGCTTTGAGAAGCTTTATCCGAATGTGCAGTTTTTGTTTCATCAGGGTGATTATACTTCCATACAGAAATGGATAAAGATCGGAGCTGTTGATTTCGGATTTATCACGCCGCCCGCAGTAACAGAGCTTGAAACTGTCACCGTTAAGGACGGCGAGATGCTTGCAGTACTCCCGAAAAATCACCGTCTTGCACAACGTCAATATGTAAAATTAGAGGACATTGCAGACGAACCGTTTATACTGCTGGAGGAGGGACATTACAGTGAACCCTTGAATGCGTTTTATGCCGCAGGTCTTAAACCCAACATCAAATACACTATTCACGACGATTACGCTATTATGACTATGACGGAGGCGGAACTTGGCGTCAGTATTCTTGCGGAGCTTATGCTCAGACGAAATAACTACAATATAGTATGTCTGCCCTTGGATCCTCCCATATACAGAACGCTTGCGATCGGATATAAAGACAGAAACAGTCTGCCAATTGCAGCAAAGTATTTTATAAAATTCCTGCTGGATAATAAGGACAAGCTACCATAACTCATTTTACTCATAAATAAAGTGATGATATTACCGTTTATCGGATCATATCATCACTTTTTTTGTTTATTGCAATTTATCAGGCTCAAACGATTGTCAGTCAGCGAATGCCACTATAAAGCTCGATATACTGTTTAGCTGATTTCGCCCAGCTGAAATCCTGCCTGAACGCATTGTTGACAAGTCTGCCCCAGCGCATCTTATCGTCATAGCAGCTCCTTGCTCTTACGCAGGCGTCAAGCATATCATGAGCGTTGTAGGACTTAAAGGTAAATCCGTTACCGCCTTTAGCTCCCGCATCGTGAATACTGTCACGCAGTCCGCCTGTTTCTCTTACGATCGGGATAGTGCCGTATCTCAGGGCGATCATCTGCGCAAGTCCGCAGGGTTCGCTTTGGGAAGGCATAAGGAACATATCTGCGCCCGCATATATCTTTCTTGAAAGCTCGGGTACAAAGCCTAGTCTCAGACCTACTCTGTCGGGATAGCGATAATGCATTTCACTGAAGAAATCCTCATATATCTTTTCTCCCGAACCAAGAATGACAAATTTATATCCAAGTCTGATAATATCCTCGAAAACGTACTTGATAAGATCAAGACCCTTGTGTGATACAAATCTTGTTACGATACCGATAACAGGCTCTTTTCCCGTTGCCATACCCATTTCCAGAAGAAGCGCCCTCTTACAGACAAGCTTGCCCGATTTGTCCTCAAGACTGTAATTTCTTTCAATTACCTTATCGGTCGCAGGGTCGTAAATATCCTGAGAAATGCCGTTTAAAATACCGCTGAGCTTGTACTGATGATTGACAAGCTCTCTGTCCATAGAATGAGAATACCATGGATCAAGTATCTCCCACGCATAACTTGGGGATACAGTCGTTACCCTATCCGAAGTCTCGATAGCGGCTTTCATAAAGTTCACATCTCCGTCGTAGGAAAGCAGATCGGTATGATAAAGCGGGATCCCCATAATATCGTTGATAAGCTCAAGACCGTACTGACCCTGATACTGAATATTATGGATAGTAAACACCGTTTTGATATCCTCATAGCCCTGCTGATAACGGTAAAAAATATCATAATAAACGGGAACAAGCGCCGTCTGCCAGTCGTTGGCATTGATAATGTCGGGTTTGAAATCAATGTACCTCAACAACTCCAGTACAGCGCGAGAGAAGAAAATAAATCTCTCTGCATCGTCATAAAAGCCATAAAGTCCGTTTCTCTGGAAATAATATTCATTATCCAGCAGATAGTAGGTAACTCCGTTTTCAACACCCACAAACACGCCGCAGTACTGATTCCTCCACGCAACAGGTACGGTATAATTCGTAAGATAAGTAAGCCTGTCTTTAAGCTCCTGCTTGATACTGCTGTACATAGGTATTACCACGCGGCAGTCGTGCCCCTCGGCATTTATCGCTGCAGGCAATGAACCGGCAACATCTGCAAGTCCGCCTGAAGCTATATAAGGCAGCGCCTCGCTGGCAGTATAAATTATATTCATATCATAAACCTCCTTTATTTTAAAATCCTGTTGTAAATAAAACAGTACCGCATAACCGCGGAAACGGTAATGCGGTACTGAGATCAGTTGAATTAAATTACACCGAAGCGCCCTTGCCTACATACATAGGATATGCCGGCGAGCTGGTAAGAATATGATTATCGCATACTGTAACGTTCTTATCTGTAACAATGTAATTAAGCTGTGCGTTATCGCCGATCTCTGTGCCCTGCATAAGGATACAGTTCTTGACCTTTGCGCCCTTGCCTACCTTAACGCCTCTGAACAGAACGCAGTTTTCAACCTCGCCCTCAATAATACAGCCGTCTGCAATGAGCGAGTTCTTAACTACGCTGTCGAGATCGTACTTAGCAGGAGCGTTGTCGCTTACCTTTGTGTAAATAGACCTCTTAGGCATAAACAGCTTTCTTGCGTTGTCCGGATCAAGCAGCGCCATATTTGACTTGAAATAGCTTTCAGGACTGTTGAGCTTGCTGAAATATCCGTCATACTCGTAGGTCTTGATAACGATTTCTCCGCACTTTTCCTGAAGAATATTTTTCTCAAAGCTTACAAGACCTCTTGCAATAGAGTCTCTTATCATATCCGTAAGGAATTCCATAGACATAACAAACATATTAAGGCTTGTTGTGCAGGTTCCGCTGAGTTCAGGCTGAATAAGTACCGACGATACTCTGCCGTCGCCGTCAACATTGAAAACTGTCGAAGTCTTTATATCCTCAGATGAATAAATACCTGTGTGAACTACAGCCGTGATGTCCGCGCCGCTTTCAATATGCTGAGCAACGATCGGCTTGTAGTCGATATTAGTTACAACATCGCAGTCCGAAAGAACTACATATTTAGCTCTTGAATGCTTGATAAAGCTCATTGCTCCGTACAAAGCCTCAATTCTGCCTCTGTAAAGAGTACTTTCAATATTACCGAAAGGAGGCAGTATATAAAGACCGCCCTTCTTTCTGGCAAGATCCCATTCTCTAGCCGAACCCAGATGATCCAGCAGAGACTGATAATTTGATTTAGTAATTACGCCGACTTCGCTTATACCGCTGTTGACCATATTTGAAAGCGGGAAGTCTATAAGGCGGTATCTTCCGCCGAACATAACAGAACCCATTGTTCTGTTCTTTGTCATATCGCCGAGAGTCGTGTCGTGCATATTAGCGAATACAAGACCCAGTACGTTACCCATATTTACATCCATAGTTTACTCGGTCCTTTCTTAAATATTTTCATAAATGATTGCCTTAGGAGCAACAACGCCCTCAGGTGATACCGTAAGATTATTGCCGACTACAGCAACGCCCCATGAATCCTTATCCTCGATAGTTTCGGGTCTGGCGCCGATCTGAGCGTTCTCACCGATAACGGAATTCTCGCCTACGATAGCGTATTCGACCTTGGCGCCTTTCTTAATAACCGCGCCCGGCATAAGGATAGAGTCGTAAATCACTGCGCCTTCCTCAACCGTTACGCCCTCGGAGAGCATTGAGAACTCGACCTGTCCGTCGATCACACAGCCCTCTGTGACCATAGAGTTCTGTATCTGCGCGTTCTTGCCTATGCTCTGAGGAGGAAGAACGGGGTTTCTGGAATAGATCTTCCAAGACGCGTCATAAAGGTCGATAGGAATATTAGGATTGATAAGATCCATATTAGCCTCCCACAGGGAGTCTATAGTTCCAACATCCTTCCAATAGCCGTCAAAGCGGTAAGCTACAAGCTTTTCTCCGGCTTCTCTCATATCCGGAATGATATTCTTACCAAAGTCCTTGCTTGCCTCCTTATCCTCCTCATTGGCGATAAGATATGCTCTGAGCTTTTTCCATGTAAAAATGTAAATACCCATTGAAGCAAGAGTGGAACGAGGATTCTTCGGCTTTTCCTCAAAGTCGATTATATTGTCGTCCTCGTCGGTGATCATGATACCGAAACGCGAAGCCTCCTCCTTTGGCACGTCAAGAACGGCGATAGTAGCGTCGGCATTCTTAGCCTTGTGGTAAGCCAGCATTTTATTGTAATCCATTTTATAGATATGGTCGCCCGAAAGCACAACAACATACTCAGGGTCATATCTGTCCACGAACGCAATATTCTGATAGATAGCGTTTGCTGTACCCGAATACCAGTCTGCGCCTGAAGCAGTCTGATACGGAGGAAGCACATGAACGCCTCCGTGAATTCTGTCAAGATCCCATGGCTGACCGTTGCCGATGTACTCGTTAAGTACCAGAGGCTGATACTGGGTCAGTACGCCTACTGTATCAATACCTGAATTAATACAGTTTGACAAAGGGAAATCGATAATTCGATACTTGGCGCCGAAAGGCACCGCAGGCTTTGCAACGTCCTGCGTCAGAGCGTAGAGACGACTGCCCTGTCCGCCTGCAAGAAGCATTGCAACACATTCTTTTTTGTTGAACATAATAATTCACCCACCAATATTAAAATTTTGATTTGTCACTTTTTATTTTTCAGCCTTATCGGCTGTGGACTTTTTAGTTTTTACCGCCTTTTTCACAGTTGCTTTTTTCACCGCAGTTTTAGCGGCAGGCTTCTTATCTTGGTCTTTCTTTACAGGCTTTTTCTTCTTTGCCGGAGATTTCTTTACAGTAAAGTACATTACTGAGAAAGCGGGAATATCCACACATATAGAATTTTCAAAGCCATGCATAGGAACTTCCTCAGATCTTACTGTGCCGTTTGTGCATGGAGAACCGTCATCAGAAGAAGAATTGAAAACCTCAGTATACTTACCCTCATAAGGAACGCCGAAGCAATAAGACTTTCTTTCCACAGGTACAAAATTGCATACTACAATGATCTCGTCACCCTTTAAATCAAATCTTCGGAATATGATAATACTCTGCTTAAAATCATCGTTCGCTATCCAGCTAAAGCCGCCCCAGTCAAAATCTCTCTCCCAGAACTGTGGATGATCAAGATAGAACTTATTGAGATTCTTAGAAAATTCAAGGTAATTTCTGTGATTTTCGTACTCGTCAACAAGAAACCATTCAAGACCGTTTTCATAGTCCCACTCTCTGAACTGCGCAAACTCCGAGCCCATAAACAGTAGTTTTTTACCCGGATGAGCCATCATATAGGCGTTGAACAGCTTACACTGCTCAAACTTCTTATCAACGTCCCCTCCGAACATCTTGTTGACCAGCGACGCCTTGCCGTGAACAACCTCGTCATGCGAGATCGGAAGAATGTAATTTTCCGAGAAAGCATAGAAGAACGAGAACGTCAGCATATCATGATGAAAAGCCCTGTCTATCGGATCGTATGCCATATATTTGAGCATATCGTTCATCCAGCCCATATTCCACTTGAAATTAAATCCGAGACCTCCGTCCGAAGCCGGCTTTGTGACCATAGGCCATGCCGTAGATTCCTCTGCGATCATAAGGGTATTGGGATTTCTGGAGAACACAGCCGTATTAAGCTCTCTGAAGAAATCCACGGCCTCCAGATTTTCATGTCCTCCGAACTTATTGGGAGTCCACTCTCCGTCCCGTCTGTCATAGTCAAGATAAAGCATAGACGCAACAGCGTCGACTCTCAATCCGTCGATATGATACTTTTCTATCCAATAAAGAGCATTGGATATAAGGAAGGATTTTACCTCTCCCCTGCCGTAATCAAATACTCTCGTACCCCACGCATTGTGATCTCTCTTCTTAGGATCGGAATATTCGTAAGCCGCGCCGCCATCAAACTCAAACAGACCCGCAGCATCCCTAGGAAAATGGGCGGGCACCCAGTCGAGGATCACCGAAATTCCCGCTTGGTGAAAAAGATCTATCATCTTCATAAAATCATATGGCGTACCGAAACGCGAGGTAGGCGCATAATATCCTATACCCTGATAGCCCCATGAGCCGTCAAACGGAAATTCCGCCAGAGGCATAAACTCAATATGGGTATAATGCAATTCCTTTAAATAAGGGATTATGATTTCTGCAAAATGAACATAAGAATAATACTTACCGTCGTCACAGCTTTTCCATGAATTGAGGTGCACCTCATATATATTCATAGGACAGTTGTAAACGTCCTTAGTCTTTCTTTCCTCCTGCCATTTTCCGTCGCCCCATTGATAGTTCTCAATGTCAAACACCTTTGAACCCGTTTGGGGGTTGACCTCCATATGTGTGCCGTAAGGGTCAGCCTTGTAATGCTTCTGACCGTCGCAGCCGTCAATACAGTATTTGTAGGTGTCATAGGTCTCAAGACCTGTAATAAACGTTTCCCATGTCTGACCGTCGCCCAGCAGTATCATAGGATTTGCTTTTTCATCCCAGCCGTTGAAATCTCCGACAATCGAAACAGCCTTTGCGTTAGCCGCCCACACGCGGAAATACAAGCCCGAAGCGCCGTCCTTTTCACCCTTGTGACAGCCCATAAATCTATATGTCTCATAGTTTGTACCGTTATGGAAAAGATACAGCGGGACTTCATATTCCTCCGGTAGAGAAACATCATGAACTTTATTTTCGTTATTAGGGGTATTTTCTGCCATTAATAGCAAGCCTCCTTCTATACAAGCGGGATTTTCCTGCAATGGAAACTACCGCCTTTTTTCATATTTATATTTTAACCTTTTTTGAACAATTTTTCAAGTGCTTTAGCAATTATTTTCAGTTTCCTACATAATTCAACTGCATTTTTTGTGCAGTAGTTACAAAAGCATTTTGTTATCAGAGTAAAACTTATTAATTTTAAACGTTATCTGACATTATTAAGTCCGATTTTCACAGCAATAATCGTCAGATCATCCGCATTTTTACCGTTCCGTTTATCCATAGCAAGCTTCCCCATAAGTCTTACAATGTCTTCAAGGGGTTCTTTGACATTATCGGCAGCAAGCTGCGCAAGCTCGTCTGCCGTATCGTCATCCGCTCCGTCGGAGGTCATTACTATTATATCTCCGTCAAAAAGCTTAAGCTCCGTCATATCCGGCACGCAGTCGGAAAGTATACCCGCAGGAAACGCTTGTCCTCCGAAAGCCGTAACACAGCCGTCGCGGCATAGTCTGCTCTGGACTGCTCCCGATTTCAGCACGCTTGCCGAGCCTCCGCTCAGATCTATCTTCATAAGATCCATAGTAGCAAAGGATTCCTCCCAGCCCTTGACCCTGAGCATTGAATTAATAAGCCTGTGCGCAGTAGTCATCGAAAGTCCGGAGCAGATAAGCTTTGAGGCAAGACTGACGGTAAACACCGAATCCAGTCTGGCACGTTTACCCGTACCCATACCGTCGGACAGCAAAATATATTTCTCATTGCCGTTAAGATCGAACACCTCGAAGCTATCCCCTGAGTACTCTCCTCCGGCCGAGGCTGTAAAGCTCGCAGTATGTGCCTTATAAGCGGGAATTTCCGCAAAAGAAATTCTTGTTATGCCCTGCTCGGTACAAATGTTAGGAAGCGCCATATCGCAGTCCAGTACAGAAGATACCTCTGCGGTGATCCTCACAATATCCCCATGGAAATCCGATCCTACAAAAACGTCAGCCCGGCGGCACAAACTTTCATCAACATAAACGCAAGCCTTTGCTCCAAGACAGCCCTTACTGCGGAAATAATCCCTGATATGAGCCGAAAGATTTGCGTCGATACTCCGCACCTGAGATGATCGAAAAGACAGATCGTTGAGAATATCTTCCATTGAAGAAAGCTGTTCGGTAAGTAATTCACGCATTTCACGCATTCGGATATTCTCTGCTTTTTCCTCTACAAGTCTTGAACTGAACTCACAGAAAGCTCTGCTGACAAGAGACGGCTTTGTACAGCATTTCAGCAGTCCTGCAACCTCTCTTTCAGTAACTCCCCTGCCTGACGCAGACATCTTTTCCAATCTGCCCAGAGCGATGTGCGTTCCGCTGTTTTTCTCATAGCACAACTGTCTGAACGCGCATTCTCCGCAGACATATTTTTTAACGTCCTCGGCAGTGGAATGCGTAGCGGTTTTCTTATCCATTGCTGCTGTTACCATAGCAAGCTGATGACGTATTCCCCCTAAAGTTTCACCTGCAAAAGCAAGTCGGGAAGAAGTCGTTTGTCCTACAATATCAAGAGCAGATTTAAAGCCCGAAACTTTCTTGCCCAACCGTTTTACCGCAGGTACAGGGACTATTATAAACAGCATAGAGCCCACTGCAAGGTCAGCAAACATTTTATATGTGTCCGCATTAACTCCCACAGCCACAAGACTTATCAGAGATATAACAAGAAAGATCAGCACAGTTACCAGCATTCCCAGAGGAACAAAAGCGCCGCATACAAGTCCCGAGGTAGCAAGCAGCAGAGTATTTCTTGCAAGATCGGGTTCGCATATCAGCACTCCGCAGGTAGTCAGTCCTCCTATAACTGCACCTCCGAAATTACGATATTTCCGCACCGCCTGCAAAAGAGCGAACACACCCGCGATCCTGCCCAGATTAAGAGAAAACGCCGATAATGACGAAAGAGAGCATATTGCCATTATATAGATAATACCCGCAAATATACCGTTCATTCCCGTAAGGTCATAAACTCCCTTTCTGCTGCGGCTCACGGCAATAGATCTTGCAATAAATACCACGCATCCGCATAGCAGAGAGTTTATCATTCTCATTGACGTTATGTAAAAGTCGGAAGTCACTGCAACAGACATCACGCTGCTGAAAAGCATAAGAGTTCCCGCAGTCATCAAAGACATGTATATAGGCTCGTCCCTATGCTCTCCCAGAGGATTTATCCCACGTACAGCACCGATAACAAGTATAGAGCACAGCTGTACTATCGAGCCTTCAAAGCTTCCGTGCAATATAAAAGCTCCCAGAGCTCCCAGAAACGAAGGAATAACATAATCCCCTGACAGCGCCGCAACTGCAACGCACATATATGAGGGAAACCCTAAAATTTTACTTAATCCTGCGGCAAATGATGTTATAAATGCCACGATCGCAAACACCCATTTTTTCTCAGACCTTCCCGCTGCCGATGAACCTAAAGCTGTTCGGGGCATTTTTTTCACTTTTTCCATTTGTAATCACCACATCCTCAATTTTAAAAATTCAAGTGATTACATTCTAACATTTTTGCAGAGTGAAAAATGTCATTTCAAAGGAAAAATATCGTTTATTTGCGAAGCATTATTTTGAATTCGTCCGTTTATTTGTACAGCTATCAGCAGTCGGCAAGTTTTTTTAGATTTTCCGAAAATCTTATGAATTCCGACATTGAAAGCTTTTCGGGACGAACATTAGGATCAAGACCGCTTTGTTCTATCGCTTTGATAACGATCTGCTTATCGGTATTCATTGATGAAGAAACCGAGTTTGCAAGGGTTTTTCTGCGCTGAGAAAACGCTCCTCTTGCAAGCTTGAAAAAAAACTTCTCATCGGTAACTCCCTCGGGTGTATTCTCCTTTATATCAAATCTCACCACACAACTGTCCACATTCGGCGAGGGCATAAAGCTGCCCCTTGACACATTAAAAAGTAACTTAGGCACAGAAAAATAATTTATCGCCACGGTAACTGCACCCATATCCCTTGAGCCCATACCCGCACACAGTCTGGCTCCTGCCTCCTTTTGAACCATTACGGTAACGGACTTGATAGGCAGTTTTTCCTCCAGAAGCATCATTAAGATCGGAGACGTGATATAATACGGCAAATTGGCGCAGACAGCAACCTCCATACCCTGAAATTCTTCCTCTATAAGCTTGTGCAGGTCTACCTCCATAACGTCGGCGTTTATGACCTTGACATTATCGAACTCCGACAGAGTTTCCTCCAGCACAGGCAGAAGTCTTTCATCAATTTCTATTGCAATCACCTTATCCGCGCGCTTGGCAAGCTCGTTTGTCAGTACTCCTATACCTGTACCTATTTCAATTATGCCAAAGCCCTTTTTGGCATTGCCCATTTCCGCGATTTTGGGGCACACAGATGGATTTACAAGAAAGTTCTGTCCCAGAGCTTTAGAAAATGTAAAATTATGCCTTTTCAGTATATCCTTGACAACACCTATATTTGATAAATTTTCCATATGATCTGCACCTCAATTGTTTGTATGCTGAAATTAGCATATAAAGTAATTTTAACATCTAGCAGTACTTTTGTCAACCGAAAAAGCACGAAATTTTTTACAAAGAATAAAAGACAGCTAAATGCGAACCATAATTCACACGGGGATCTTATAAATAAAATTTTTCCCGGGAAATTCATATATTAAGGAGGCAAATTTATGAACGGCAAAAATTTCAGAGACGGTGCGGATATACCGCTGGGACTTACAATGGCCATGGCTCAGAACCCTCAGGCGTTTGATTGCTTTTCAAAGCTCAGCTTAGACCAAAAGCAACAGGTAATAAGCTGTTCCAAGCAAGTTCGTTCCAAGAGAGAAATGCAGGAATTGACAGACAGTCTTGCTCACGGACAAATGCCCCATATGCCATATTTTTGGCAGTAAAACTTATGAACAAAATTTTAGTGTTGTTAATTTCCACAATAAATTCAACTTTATTCTCAATAAATTTTATATAAAAAAGTGTTGAAATTCCGACAATAATATTGTACAATACTAATGTAAGGTTTTATTGGCTTTTTCTGAAAAATCCTTGTAAATCAGTAAATTGCCAGTTGAACATCTGAGTGTGCGACGGGAGAATTTTATGAGGAAATTTAAAAGAAATATTTCGGGGCTTTCATCAAGTTCATATTTCTGCGGCGGGATTTCGGAGTTTTTTGGATACCGTCTTAACGAAGTATACTCAAACAGACTAATTATAATCGTAAACTGAAACTGCAACGGGTTAGTTGCAGTTTTTTGTGTTTTCAGGAGGTATGTAAGATATGAAAAAAGTAGCGGTAATTATGGGTTCGGACAGTGATCTGCCCGTAGTAAAGAAGGCGGTTGACGAGCTTAAGGCTTACGGTATTCCTTTTGAATGCCATGTTATGTCGGCTCACAGAACGCCTCAGCTTGCCTGTGAATTTGCATCTAAAGCTAAAGAAAACGGCTTCGGCGTTATTATATGCGCGGCAGGTATGGCGGCTCATCTTGCGGGAGTTATCGCAGGACACACAATTTTGCCCGTGATCGGCATTCCCTGCAAATCGTCCAATCTTGACGGACTTGACGCGTTGCTTGCCACAGTCCAGATGCCCTCGGGTATCCCTGTTGCTACTGTTGCTATTGACGGCGCTAAAAATGCGGCTATACTTGCAATTCAGATGCTTGCGCTTTCCGACGACGCGCTTGCGGACAAGCTTGCAAAGGCAAAGCAGGATATGATCGACGGCGTTGCCGCTAAGGACAAAAAGCTTCAGGAAACGCTTAAAGAAATATAGCTCAACCGAAAGTTGAGTTCAATCTGAAACTATAATAACAGGTTATTGAGATACATTGCTGTTCTGTGTTAGAATTTACACAGAAAGGATGTGACTTATTATGAATAGCACAATAGGAAAAAACATTTACGCATTAAGAAAAAAGCACGGTATGACACAGGAGGAGCTTGCAAACAGACTGAATATTTCGTATCAGGCTGTAAGCAAGTGGGAAAACGGAGGTACAATGCCCGATATTTCCATACTGCCCTCACTGGCGGTAGTATTCGGGACAAGTATCGACGCTCTGCTGGGATATGCGGCTGAAAAACAAGCTTCCTCATACTACGAGGAAAAATACCGCTCAGACGAATATTACTGGGGAGTAAAGCCCTCTTATATGTGTTACGAAGTGCTGAAGCTCCTGCCGCCGGACAAGCCTCTCAAGCTTATTGATATTGGCTGCGGCGAGGGCAAAAACGCTGTATTCTTTGCAAAAAACGGTTATAAGGTCTCTGCGTTTGATATTACTCAGTCGGGTATAGACAAGTCAAAAAGACTTGCCGAAAAGCACCGGGTCGAGATAGACTTTTTCAAAGCGGATATCAGAGATTTCAGACTTGAAAACAGCTTTGACGTTATATTCTGCTCGGGGTCACTGAACTATATCCCAACAGATTATATCGAACAGATAATAGCTAATTATAAATGCCATACTTCAGACGGAGGTATCAATGCATTGAATGTGTTTGTGAAAAAGCCGTTCATTCCTGCTCCACACGACAAGGAAAGCTCAGAAAACCTATGGAAATCGGGCGAACTTTTCGGTTATTATCACGACTGGGAATTTAAAGAATGCAGCGAATGTATCTTTGACTGCATGAGCGGAGGAAAACCTCACAAGCATTGCATGGATACGCTTATTGCCGTTAAGCGGTAAAATAAAATCAAGTTAAAATTATTTATTGGAGGAATAGAAAATGGAAAACATCGTAAAAACAGAACAGCTCTACGAGGGCAAGGCTAAGAAAGTATATGCTACCAACAACCCCGACTACGTTATCGTTGACTACAAGGACGACGCTACCGCATTTAACGGCGAGAAGAAGGGTACGATCACAGGCAAGGGAGCTATCAACAACAAGATGACAAACTTTATGTTCAAGCTCCTTGAAAAAGAGGGTGTTCCTACTCACCTTGTTGAGGAGATCTCCGACAGAGAGACCATTGTTAAAAAGGTTGAGATAGTTCCGCTTGAAGTTATCATCAGAAATGTTGCGGCAGGTTCGTTCTCCAAGAAGCTCGGCATCGCTGAGGGTACTCCCCTTAAGCAGCCTACTCTCGAGTTCAGCTACAAGAACGACGATCTGGGCGATCCTTTCATCAACAAGTACTACGCTCTGGGGCTTGATCTTGCAACGGAAAAGGAGATCGAGGATATTACAAAGTACGCATTTAAGGTAAACGAGTTCATGCTCGGTTTCTTCAAGAATATCGGTATCGATCTTATCGATTTTAAGATCGAGTTCGGAAGATTTCACGATCAGATCATTCTTGCTGATGAGATTTCCCCTGATACATGCCGTTTCTGGGACAGCAAAACCCACGAAAAACTCGATAAGGACAGATTCCGCAGAGATATGGGCGGCGTAGAAGAAGCATATCAGGAAATGATGAAGAGAGTATTGGGAGAATAATATGGGCGGATTTTTTGGAGCAGTGTCTTCAAACGACTGCATTCAGGACGTGTTTTTCGGAACCGACTACCATTCTCACCTAGGCACCAGACGCGGGGGCATGACGTCATACTCTCCCGAACTGGGCTTTCAGAGAAATATTCACAGTATAGAAAATTCACCGTTCAGAACAAAGTTTGAAAAAGATGTTGAGAGAATGAGAGGAAAGGTCTGTATCGGCTGTATCAGCGATACAGACCCTCAGCCCATTATGGTTCGATCTAAGCTTGGGCTTTATGCGGTCTGTTCCATAGGCATTATCAGGAACGCCGAACAGCTTTCACAGGAGCTGCTTGAAAAGGGCTGCGCTAACTTTGAAACTATGAGCAGCGGCGCTATAAACTCTGCCGGTCTTATCGGCGCGCTTATCGCACAAAGAGATTCATTTGTAGAGGGCATTCGATACGCTCAGGAAAAAATCGAAGGCACGATGTCATTGGTTCTTATGACGGAGGACTCGATCATATGCGCAAGAGACAAAACGGGAAGACTTCCCATCCTTATTGGTAAACGTTCCGACGGATATTGTTTTTCATTTGAGTCCTTTGCATATCAGAAGCTGGGCTATGATACCTGCCACGAATTAAAAGCGGGAGAAATAACCAGGCTAACCAAGGACGGATACGATATTTTGGCAGAGGGTACGGACAAAATGAAGATCTGTACATTTCTTTGGACTTATTACGGTTATCCGACAGCTTGCTACGAAGGCGTTAACGTTGAGGCGATGAGAACCAGAAACGGAGAAATAATGGCTGAGACCGACATGAAAAACGGCAGACTTCCCGATGTTGATTATGTCTGCGGCGTGCCTGATTCCGGTATTCCTCACGCTATCGGTTATGCAAACAGGAGCGGGATACCGTTTGCAAGACCTTTTATTAAGTATACTCCTACATGGCCCAGAAGCTTTATGCCTACTAATCAGTCTATGAGAAACAAGGTCGCTAAAATGAAGCTTATTCCGGTTCATGAGCTGATAGAAGGAAAAAAGCTGCTGTTTATAGACGACAGTATCGTAAGAGGAACACAAATGAGAGAAACTGTTGAGTTTCTCTATGCTCATGGAGCCAAAGAGGTTCATATGAGATCTGCCTGTCCCCCTATTATGTACGGCTGCAAATATCTAAACTTCTCTGCAAGCCGCTCGGAGCTTGAGCTTATCGCCAGACAGATAATCGACGAAAACGAGGGTGCAGAGGGACTTAAATATATTGAAGAATACAGCAATTCCAACACCGAGAGAGGCAGACTTCTCCGAGATGAGATATGCCGCAGACTTAAACTGACTTCTCTTGAATTCCAGTCGCTGGAGGGCACAGTAAAAGCTGTGGGTAAAGACGAATGTCAGCTCTGCACCTACTGCTGGAACGGAAGGGAATGATTTTGATTGGTTACAGGACTGCACACAGGTCTGCATGAAGAATGCGGAGTATTCGGTATTTACACAAACAAAGCAAGCGATGTTGCGGCTCAGACTTATGTGGCGCTCTATGCATTACAGCACAGAGGTCAGGAGAGCTGCGGAATAGTCGTTAACGACGACGGAGTTTTCTCCTATCACAAGGCTCTGGGACTTGTAAACAAGGTTTTCGATAAGGACACGCTCGAGAGTCTAGGCAGCGGCAATATCGCAATCGGACACGTAAGATATTCAACAACAGGCAACAGCGTTGCGGCAAATGCCCAGCCGCTGGTCGTCAGACACATTAAAGGTCCTATGGCTATTGCTCATAACGGCAATCTCACCAATGCAAGAGAGCTGAGAGAGCAATTTGAGAACAAGGGCATGATTTTCCACACAACTAACGATACCGAGGTTATTTCTTATACTGTAACCGAGGAAAGATTAAATACGCCCTCCATTCAGGCGGCGGTTGAACAGGCGATGTACAAGATCAAGGGAGCATATTCCCTATTGGTCATGTCGCCGACAAAGCTTATAGCTGCAAGAGATCCAAACGGGTTCAGACCCCTCTGTCTCGGAAAAATTGACGGAGGATATGTAGTAGCCTCCGAGACCTGCGCCTTTGACAGCATCGGCGCAGAATTCATCAGAGATATCAAGCCGGGGGAAATTGTGGTCATAGACAAAAACGGACTTAATTCCATTACGACACACTGCGGAAACAAGGGTACGATTTGCGTTTTCGAGTATGTTTATTTTGCAAGACCAGATTCTGTTATAGAGGGTTCAAGCGTACACAGGGCAAGGCTTAGAGCGGGCAAATATCTCTGGAGAGAGCATCCCGTTGACGCGGATATCGTCATAGGAGTTCCTGATTCGGGACTTGACGCCGCGCTGGGATTTTCTCAGGAGAGCGGTATCCCCTACGGTATCGGATTTATCAAGAACAGATATATCGGCAGGACCTTTATCCAACCCTCTCAGGCTGAAAGGACCAATTCGGTAAAGATCAAGCTTAACGCTATTTCCGATACGGTAAAGAACAAGAGAGTAGTAATGATAGACGACAGCATCGTCAGGGGCACTACCTCAGGCAGAATTGTTAAACTTCTGAGAGAGGCAGGCGCAAAAGAAGTACACGTGAGGATTTCATCACCTCCTTTTGTTGCTCCATGCTATTTCGGTACGGATATAGACAGCAAGGAAAATCTTATTGCCTGCAAAATGTCGATACCTGAAATATGCGAGTATATCGGCGCAGACAGCTTAGGCTTTCTGTCAGTGGAAAATGTACAGAAGCTTGCGGGAAATTCAAACTGCGATTTCTGCGTAGGCTGTTTTACGGAAAAATATCCTATCGACGTCCCAAAAGAAATGCCGAAGGACAAATTTGAAAGTAAGATATCAGAAAAGAATAAAGATAAAAATAAATTAAGTTAGACGAAAGGACTAGACCTATGAATACAAACAGCTATTCAAACAGCTACAAGGATGCGGGCGTTGACGTTACCGCAGGCTACAAGGCAGTAGAGCTTATGAAACAGTACGTTGCAAAAACGGTCACTAACGGAGTTCTCGACGGTATAGGAGGTTTCGGCGGACTTTTCGAGCTTGATATTACCAACATCAAAAAGCCTGTTCTCGTTTCGGGAACGGACGGAGTAGGTACTAAGATAAAGATCGCTTTTCTACTTGACAAGCACGACACTGTAGGTATCGACTGCGTGGCAATGTGCGTAAACGACATTATCTGCTGCGGAGCAAAGCCGCAGTTCTTCCTTGATTACATTGCCTGCGGAAAGAATATTCCCGAGAAAATCGCCGCTATCGTTTCCGGTGTAGCGGAGGGCTGCGTTCAGGCTGGCTGCGCTCTTGTAGGCGGAGAAACTGCCGAGCACCCCGGTCTTATG
>CAYNPW010000048.1:0-18697 GCA_964399215.1 uncultured Ruminococcus sp.
ACTTTTTCGTCGTTTTTGCTATATTTTTTTGGCTTTTTCATTCGGTTGCCCTGTACAACATCATTTCCTGGTATGTGTATTTAAGTTTGGGCATATGATGCTTGACTTTATACGTTATCCCAATAAACTACCCTCGGATTCAATCAAAAAACTTATTGACTTATTAAAATAATATAATGGGGATTCCTCTTATATATAATGTCTTATTCATAGGAATTCTATTGGTAAATATATCTGCAATTTCTCTTATATTTATAAGCAATTGATGTCTGCTGAATATAACGCCATAACTAACTTGTTGCTTTGGGACGGTGTATTTGGATCTTTTATTTTATCCGCAATGTAATCAATATAATGTAATCAATATTATTATTTGAAAATTCTAAAAAATCATCTGATGACTTGAAAAATTTAACACGAATTTGTTCTATTGGACTCATTTTAAAGTCTCAATGTATCAGCTCAAGATGTGAAAATTTGAAACTGACAGCAACATTGCAAAGCTGTGAAACAGTAGACATTCGTATACCCAGGGCAACAGAATGAAAAAATCAAAGAAATTTACGGTTTCTGAAGCATTTTTCGAGTTCAGAAGATATGATTATTGCAAAAATGTGCTGAAATGTATCGTATGTCATTATTAAGTTACGGATGTAATTTTTCATACAGTATTTCTATCTTTACAGTACATTTCTATTTCGTTCCAATGCTCTGCTCCAGCTGTTATCGCCACTATTCACATATCACTGTTTCAACCTAATTATATTTGATTTTTCACTGCTGCCTTGTAAATTAATTGTGAATTTTACTTTTCGGGCTTGACTTTTTATAGCTGGTCTTTCAGTTATATTTTTGATCCGCATTCCATTTATGAGTTCAACCTCTACAGTGCAAAAATGGCTTATCCAAATTCGTGAAACACACGCTGTGAACAAGCCAATATCAAGCGTATTTAATTGTTTCTGTTTTTCAAGCAGAACCTTGATCTCGTCTGTTTTCTGCGGACTGTCATTGTAAGTACAGCAGTCGTATTTCATCTCGGCAAGCTTGAAAATCTCAGATTTTACTCTGTCAAAATCCATTTGGATAGAATCCATTTGCAGCAGATAAACCTGCGTATTTGATTTTCCGTCAGACTTCTTCACCGGCAGAACCACTTAGGGGTTAATATTACTCTGCCTCAATTTCTTTTATGAGAGTATCGTCTATAGCGTCATCTGCTTTGATATCAGAACTGATAAATTCCTCATTCTTCATCCATTCGATCAGGTTATCTATAGCCTGAATGTCGGAGTCATCAAAGCTTCTTACTGTGCGGTCGGTCAGATCCCATGTAGCTCTCAGTGAATCAGTGGTCGTTCCCGTTTGTTCTTCATAGTATGCAAAATAATCATCAAGATTGTCGTTGATGTATTCATAGCTGCCCTTTAAAGCTTTGAGATAAGCCTTGGTAAGGTCGGGGTGATCGGCAATAAATTCCTCAGATGCGGAGATAGTAGCATACAGCGGTTCACCTGGAGTTTCTGCAATGACCTTTCCTGAACCCTCGTTAACAAGTACCAGAGCTGTATCTGGTCCTATAACGCCTGCGTCAAGCTCGCCGGTACGTATTCCGGAAGCAGTTTCCTGAGTGGTATTCAAAAGCTCGATATCATCAAGTGTAAGTCCGACGTTCTGGAGATATACCGAAAGAATATAGTGCCAACTTCCGCCAATGTATGTTCCGACTTTTTTGCCCTTGAGATCCTCTATCGAACTAACATCGGAATCGGCAGGCACGACTACAGTTCCCGAATAGTCAGATTTTGTTGCAATTCCGATGATCTTAACGCCGTAATCACTGGCAATGCCTGTAATAGCCGGCATATGACCCATAACAGCGAAATCTGCTTCGCCTGCTGCAAATGCTTCATTGGCTATAGGACCGCTTTGCAGTTCGTTTACTTCAAGCTCAACATCATAGTCCTCAAAATACTGGTCCAGCTGACCGTTTTGCTGAGCAAAATCAAGTATGTGCGTATAGTCCAGAATTTTTATAGTAATTGTACCGTCCTCATTTTCTCCGGCTTTGTTGGAATCATCATCGCTCTTTCCGCAAGCTGTAAACACTGATGCACCTATAACTGAAGCCAGTGCAAAGACTGCCAATCTTTTAAATTTTCTCATTTTTCTTCCTCATGATTTTCGTTGTTATTTAAGCTTAAGAATTTTAGCTGCATTGTCGTGGAAAATTTTCTGCTTAGTCTCTTCGTCAAGTCCCCATTCTTCGTCTACAAATCTGACAGCTTCTTCAACAGGAACTACAGGGTATGCGGTACCGAAAATAACCTTGTCCTTGAGAGTTGTCTTTGCAGCGGTAATGTACAGGTCTGCACCGGGAACTCTTAATCCGTAAACATCGGGAACAAGATATACGTTAGGTCTTACCATAGCAATAGAGATCGTTTCAAGAATGAAAGGAAATCCTGCATGAGCTATAATGAGCTTAAGCTTCGGATATTTTTTTGCCACATTATCCAGCTGGCGAGGCAGATCGGTATCCAGCAGCGGCAGTGCAAAATGGCTGAATGTGACCAGTGCAGGGATGTTAAGGAAATCCCCGGTTCAAGAGCCACACCTTGACCCTTGCCGTTTATAACATATTTGTCAATGTCATCAAGAGCTTTCTGACCGTCAATAGGGTCAATGAAAGGGAATGCTATTACCTTTCCAGGATATTTGTCAGCATACTCAAGAACTTCCTCATTAGGAACGTTGTAGCCGCCTCTGCCGGGGACAACGATCAGATCTACGCCTGCCCTTTGAAGTTCCTCCTGCAAATCTTCATCGGACTTGGTCTCTATCGAGCCGCCCTCACTGACTCCCAGGAATTTCTCTCTGCAATCCTTCAGACCTGCCTGACCGCCAACTCCGCCGTCTTTTCCCTCAAAAAAGGTTGACAAATAAGTTTTATACGGCGGTCTTACTCTAAAATCAATTTTTCCCATAATATATTCCTCCCAGTATTATGATTGAATTTAATATTCTTTTTATTGTTACGACCTGACCTTCAACAGAAATAGCTTCTGTATCCGCTATTTATCATATGAAGTCTTTTCAGCATGACGCATACCTCCTTAGCAGAATATAGGTGAAAACATATTATACATATATGTTTTGCTCAGCTTGATACAACGTAAATAATTATACTCGAATTGCGGTAACAGTCAATATGATAAAATTTTAAATATTTTGTCACATCGTTATTTATCTGAGGTTTTACAATAACGCTGACGGTATTCGATGGGAGTATATCCATAAAACTTTTTGAACAGCTTTGAAAAATACCCCAGCTGATTTCGTCCCAGCGAACGAATTATGCTTCCGATGCATTCGTCCGTATGCACCAGCAGATATCTTAAGCGCTTTATCTTTATCCTCGTCAGATAATCCGTATAGTGGATTCCGAATTTGGTATTAAAGACAGTGCTCAGATAAGTATTATTCATAAGGAAGCGATCGGAAACCGTTTTCAGCCTAAGGTCTCCTTCAGGGTTGCTGACCATATACAATATCACAGACCTTAGCTGTGGATCGTCCGTGTCAGGGCAAAGACTTCTGAATTCATCGGAAAGTTTATTTATATTAGTTATGTAGCTGTTTTTGGTAAGGCAAGGGTATGTCAGCAGTTCACGTTTGCTGTAATACATTTCAAGCCATGGATTCTCAAAAAACAGCTTATCAATAGTTTCAGCATATATATTGCTTACAGTTGTGGGAATTCCCGGATCGCTGGCGGTGTCATTATTATTCCATTCGGGATCCTCGGAATAAGTATTTGTCATCGCCTTTCCCGAAACAAGCTCCTCCTTTATCTTTTCAGCTTCGCATATGAATTTTAGATTCGCTAAGAATATTTTTATTCTGAATTCTGATAAACATTTTCTTTATGTGTGTTCTGTCCGGCGTTCCGGTAAGATAGTCAAAAGCTCCGAAAATTATTCCCTGCCTGGCATATTCAAAATCCGGCTGTCTGCTGTACAGCACTGCATATGTGCAGCGTCTATCTTTTTTTACACTTCTCAAAAGCTGAATACCTGACATATCAAGAAGCTCAATATCTATTATTATTATCATATACTTTTCTTCGGATAGTTTTTTTAACGCTTCGCTGCCCGTTTCACATACCGTAGTAATGCTGCATAAAGGGTTGTCGCCAAGTACCTTTAGCTGTGAGAAAAATTTCCTGGTATGCTCGCTGCTTGTCGCAAGCAACGCCTTATACATATCAATTCCCTCCGTTTCATAAGCGCATAAAACATATATGTTTAGTATGTTTTATAAACAAAAAAGCTGGATGATCAGGTACAAAAATGTTTCGGTCGCACGCAGAATATCGTAAATGCTAACATCTCGCAAAAGCTGCATATTTTGATATTGTCAATGAATTTCCGCAGCACTTAAATACCAGTAAATCACATATGTTTTATATGATTTATTATACATTTTTTGTCGAAAAACGTCAATATCAAAATATTTAAAATAATTTGTTATTGACATTGTGGGTAAATGAACGTATAATGTGAAAAGCACATAAAACATATAAGTTTACTATGTAATCGCCATAAGAAGGAAGTATGTAAAATGATTGGATATCAAAAAACAAAAAAGAAAAATACCACCGGCAGAAAGATAGGTAATGTAGCCATAGCACTGGCGCTGCCGGTGATATTCGTTATATTCTGGGAATGGGTAGTCCAAGCGGGCTATGTCAAGCCCACGCTTATCCCGCCCCCGACAAAGGTATGGGAAACATTCAAATCGCTGGTAGAATCGGGCAAGCTGCAAAACGGTCTGGGGATAAGCTTCAAGAGGGTTATTCTGGGCTTTTTGATAGGAGGCGCTTGCGGAGCAGTCATCGGCTTTCTCATGGGACTTTTTGCCACCTTCAACAAGACGCTATCAATTTTTGTAAGCGTTCTTCGCCCGATACCGACAATTGCGCTGATACCTATATTCATTATTCTTTTCGGAATAGGTGAAACCTCGATCATAGCGGTGATTCTTGTAGGCTCGTTCTGGCCGGTGCTGCTTAATACGATTACAGGAATACAGAATATTGATCCCAAGTTACTGGAGCTGGCATATGTATACAGATTGAAAAACGTAAAGATCGTATTTCAAATCATTCTTCCGTCAGCGGTCACATCTATGCTGACGGGTTTGAGATTGAGCGTTGGAGTTGCATGGATGAGTGTTGTCGGAGCTGAAATGATAGGAGCTTCAAGCGGGATAGGATATATGATCATGTACGCCAGAGAGCTTGCTCAGGCAGCAAATATGTACGTCGAGGTGCTGGTCATTGGCTTGATAGGTCTTGCGATAGATCGTGTGCTGTTGTTTTTCCAGAACAAATTTAATAAAAAATTTTTAGGCATCATAGATTAAGGCGGTGGAGATAATGCCCAATAATACAATACTCAGTATAAGGCACTTAAAGAAAAATTTTGAACTGAAAGGCAAAACTGTAGAGGTGCTCAAGGACATAAATCTTGATATTGAAAAAGGAGAATTTATAGCTCTTGTCGGTTCAAGCGGCTGCGGAAAAAGTACTATATTAAAGCTTATTACCAGTCTTGAGGACCCCACAGACGGAGAAATACTCATTGACGGAGATCCTGTAAAGGGACCGTCTGACAAATGCAGTATGATTTTTCAGGAGTCAAGGCTATTCCCATGGCTGTCAGTGGAGGAAAATATAGATTTTACCATATCCAGACAAATTTCCAAATCCGAGCGTAAAGAGATCGTCCGCAAGCACATAGAGCTTGTGGGACTAAAGGGATTTGAAAAGGCAATCCCAAATCAGCTTTCAGGAGGAATGCAGCAAAGAGTAAGTATCGCCAGGGGTCTTGCTATCAATCCCGAAATACTGTTGCTTGACGAGCCCTTCGGTGCGCTGGACGCTTTCACAAGAATTAATATGCAGACGGAAACGCTGAGAATATGGGAAAAAGAAAAAACCACCATGATCCTTGTTACACACGATATAGATGAAGCTATTTATCTCAGTGACAGAATAGTAGTGCTTTCCGCAAAGCCGGGTGTTATCAAGGAGATTATTCCCGTAAACCTTACCCGACCCAGAGACCGCAGCAGTCTTGACTTTATGGAGCTCAGACGCAAGGTCATGCTTGCACTGTTTGATAAGCAGAAGGACACAGAAGTTGAATATTATATTTAACAGCATTATCCCTCCGAAGCAGACTTCCTCCTTGTCTGCATTGGAGGTTTGTTATTTACGATTACAGAGAAGGTGCCGGCATTTTTTTATAAATTTACATTAATGCGTTATGCTTTAAATGAGCAATAGCATGCAAACAGGAGGGAAGCAACGGTAACAGCTAACAAGTATCAGGTGAGAATGATAAGAAAAAAGCTTTTAAATTCCGGTATACTATATGCCAAAAATATTGAAAGAGTGGCTGACAGATGTTTTATTCACGAATACAAGTATGACCTGATATACTGCTTAACGCCGATGCTTGTTTGTCTTGGTTGCGGAGCAGTCGGATTTATTCTGCTTGCAACGGGGATACTGCTGTAAACTTTTTATGATCCGTCGGTATTCTGTGCTTAACTTTTTATGTCTAAAAAATATTTTCCAAAATTATTGACATTTTATTTCTATAGTGATATAATTAGTGTTGGTTAGTTATCGATAACTTATTTGCGGGCACAATTAATTATTATATAGTTAAAATCGGCATAAGGTAGTCTTAACTAACTCCAATGTCTGCTGTGAAGGAGAGAAAAATATGGAGAAAAAGTTTATCGAATTAAAACGTGCAGTAAAGCAGTACGGACAGGGCGAGACAGCAGTCTATGCATTGGATAATGCGTCATTTGAATTGGAGAAGGGCAAAATCTGTGTAATACTCGGACCGTCAGGCTCAGGCAAGAGTACACTGCTGAATATGCTGGGTGGACTTGACACGCTGGATAGCGGCGAGCTTACCGTAGGGGGAAGAAAAATAACCGATGTTTCAAAGGATAAGCTTACCGAGTACCGCAAGGAGGACGTGGGCTTTGTATTCCAGTTTTACAATCTTATCCCCGATCTGACTGTAGAGGAAAATATTGAAGTGGTGTCGGACATTTCCGACGAACCGCTTGATATAAATGAGGTGCTGGAGGCGCTGGACATTGCGAAGTACCGTACACGTTTCCCAAAGGAGCTTTCAGGCGGTCAGCAGCAGAGGGTTGCTATTGCCAGAGCGATGATAAAAAATCCCAAACTGCTTTTGTGTGACGAGCTGACCGGTGCGCTGGATACAAAGTCATCAAGGAGCGTTCTGAAATTTGTTGAGAAAATGAACAGGCAGTACGGCACTACAATTATCATCATAACTCACAATGAGGCTATCGCTGATATGGCAGATGTGATCATACATATCAAGGACGGAAAGATAGCAGAAAATACAGTGAACGAGAATAAGCTTTCCGCCGCCGAGCTTGCGCTGTAAGGAGGAATCTTTGTGAAGCTGAATAAAAGATATTCCCGCAGCATCAAGGAAAATCTGTCCTTCTACGTTTCCGCCTCGGTGCTGACTATAGTTACGCTGCTTGTATTTTACCTTTTCAATATTGCAGGAACAGGCATAAATAAGTTCGGGGACGAGTTTTTCGTAAGAAATAATCTTGAGGATGCAGAATTTTCCACAGCTGTTCCAATAAGCGGCGGTGAGATTTCCGAATTAGAGGAAAAGTATGATATCGAGCTTGAGGCTCAGAGTTATATTAACCTTAATGAAGATGATTTTACAGCCAGAGTGTTTGCTCGTACTGAAAAAATAAATCTGTATGAAATCACTGAGGGAGATGATATCGCAGCCGATGGTGAAATTATCATATCCGAGGGCTATGCCGATTACATGAATGTTGAACTCGGCGATGAGATCACTTTGAGGGACAAGTCATATAAGGTCGTGGGATATTTTCAGAGGCCCGATTACCTATATATGCTTGAACAGACCGACGACGCTTATAAAAATGTCGACAGCTTTTTCCTCTGTTATCTTTCCGACAGCGATTTTCAGTCGCTGGGAAATATGCCGGTGCAGTATTTTATAAAGTATGGCGGCGCCGATGAAACGCAGGTAAGAAAAGCTATCAATGATGAATACATAATGATGAGCTATCTTTCAGCAGACGAAAATCCCCGCATAAGCATGGTTCATACGCAGGCGGAAATGTTTATTAGGTGCTCGTATATTCTTCTTGTAGTGTTACCGCTTATTTCTGTGGCGCTTATCTGCATTATTCTCAGCCGAAAGGTAAAAAGTGAGCAGAAGATGATAGGCACGCTTTCTGCGCTCGGCTATAAAAAGGGCAGGCTTATGCTGCACTATGCCGGTTTTGCGGCGATACCTGGACTTGCCGGAGGTATTCTTTCTTATCTGTTGTCGGTTATATTTGCTCAGTCCTACGGAGAAATGGGGCTTGCCGATTATGAGCCGATGAGAGCGAAGTTTTCGCTTTCACCGTTTGTCGGAATACTTGGCATAATCGTGCCGACCGTCATGTACGTTATCGCCGCTCTGATAGCTGTTTACAGATTGCTGCGAAACGACACTGTGGCAATGCTTAACGGAACTGTAGGCGAGAAAAAGCGTCTGAAACGGCTTTTTGCAAACAGCAAAATGTCATTCAGAAGGAAATATGCGCTGCGTTCTCTGCTGGGGAATCCTGCCAGAAGCTTTGTAGTTCTGCTGGGAGTATTTCTTGGCAGCTTTATAACACTGTTTGCATTTTCGCTCATGGATTCTGTAAAGTCGGTTTCGGTCGATATGATATCTCAGACGGGAACGTATAAATACCAGTATATCCTCAACACTCTTAAAATCGAAGAACCACAGGACGGTTCAGCTGTTCTTGTTGTCGCTTTCGAGGATAAAGATCATAATGTCGTTACCATGTACGGAACGTCAAAAGACAATCCTTATTTGAATTTCAAGGACAAGGACGGAAACAGCATTGAAATTGACGACGGATATTACATCACAAGTGCTGCGTCTTATCTGCTGGGAATGAATGCAGGCGACAGTGCAGAGCTTTACAATCCGCTGTCTCTGGAGAAGAAAACCATCAAAATCAGCGGAGTAATTGATAACGATATGCAGAAAGGTATATTCACCTCCAGAGAAAATGCCTCAGAGCTGTCAGGCTTTGAAAGCGGCTCGTACAATGCGGTCATGAGCGACAAAAAGCTGGACATGGACAGTTCTGAAGTCGCCAAAACGGTGAAGACCTCTTCTATCTCCGAGCAGTGCGACACCATTCTTGAGATGATGCGAGCAATGATATATGTTTGTTTGCTCCTGGGAGCAATAATATGTATAGCAGCTATTTATGTGGCGGTCAATATGATGATGACTGAGAACCGCAATAACATCTCCATGCTTAAGGTACTGGGCTATAGCGATAAGCGTATCAACTCGTTGGTACTTAATACAAATCATCTTCTTCTGCCTTTAGGCATACTCATAAGCATTCCTGTGATTTTTTATGTACAGGATATTTTTATGAAATGGCTGGCAAGCTATATCGGTATGATAATCAGCGCCATCATTTCACCGATAAGCTATGTGATAGATATACTTCTTACGTCGGTGTGCTATTTTGGCTCGGTATATATTATCAGACGCAAGACCAAAAAGGTGGATATGGTGGAGAGCTTAAAGGATAACAGAGAATAATAAAACTTTGGCGGCTGGTAATTGCAGTCATTAGCAGCGATGATCTCAAAATCTGCTTCTAACGTGAATAAGCGGATAGTTACATAAAGAACCATACCTATAAAATTCATAATAAAAATAGGCACAGTACGCCTAAGTATACCATGCCTTAAAATCGCTATTCAATGAAATTTGTGCATAATTAACAAAGACTGCCTTTTTCTGCTTGATTACAAATTTGGAATTATGTAGTATGCACCATTTTTCAACTCGATAGCTATTTTACCATATATTTAAAATTTGTCAACAAAAAATAATGACGGATATTGCCATACAGAAAAGCATTGTGCTATCGGAAAAAAGATGATGTTAAAATAAGACCAGTGACATTTGAGTATCATCATTAAAAGTTTGTCAAATAAAGTATTCTGCTCTTAATCGGGAGTGCTTAAACGTATTCATTAATTTTATCCCTAAACATCGCTTTATTGAACCGGCTTTCATTCGACCTTCAATCTTGACGCAGATTTAAGATATAGCATAACCGATATGACTATCATTATAGTTACCATACCATAGTATGAATACACAACACGAACTGCATTCAATCCGCTTCCCGCCAATGTATAGATCAATACAGTAAGCGTAGACGCTAAAGAACTTGATATCTGTCGTACCGTATTGAAAACTGCACTGCCATCTATACGCATACTTCCTGAAAGGTTACTTAATGCCATGGTAGTGGCAGGAGAATTCAGTGCAGACATTGCAACGGTTTGAAATGCGAAAACAACTGCGATATATATAATGCTGGTGTTTTTCGTAAAGCATACTCCCATTACAGAATACGATGCGAATAAAATAATTCCAATGATAAACATTGGTTTAATTCCCATTTTATCATACATTTTTCCTGCAAATAAAGTTGCAAATACAGACAAAATCGAGCCTACAAGCGTTGCATAACCGTAACTTGAATCAGAGAACCCACATATAGACTTTGTAAAAATCGGCAGGATCATACCTGTACCCATTGAAATTAAATACAAGCAGATACTTATTATAGCTGCAATTAAAAATGACGAATCCTTAAATACTCTTAGATTCAGCATAGGATTTTTGGAAGTAAGCTGTAATCTTGAAAATATGGCGAGAAAGATGATACCGATCAGCATCAATCCGCCGCTCGTCATTTTAAAAATAGAACCGCTGCTGATATTGCTTACGCCTATCAGCAGCGATGCAAATCCTATCGCCGAAAGTATCACATAGCATACATTCAGATCGGCATCTGATTTCGGGATAACATTTTTCATAAATATACTGCCGATAACAAGGATCATAAGTCCGAATATAAACAATGAGACGAATACCCCTCTCCATCCGAAAGCTTCAAGCATTAAGCCTGCATAGGTAGGTCCAACAACAGTTGACACCATTGACGCCATAGAGAATGCAGCCATGACCGTTCCGTGTTTTTCAGCGGGGAAAATATTTAAAAGGATAATTTGTCCGAAAGGGATCATCATTCCGCAGCCGACCGCCTGTATTAAACGGCTTATAAGTAGTATAGGAAAATTTTGTGATAAGAATACTGACAAAGAACCTACCGTATAAGCTGTCATTGCTGCAAAGAAATAAATTTTGTTCGGAATTTTTTTTATTAAAAATGCTGTAACAGGAATAATAATACCCGAAATCAGTGTCGCTCCGCTTGTCAGCCACTGTGCCAAATTCGCCGATACACCGAAATAATCCGTAAAATTCGGGATCATATTTGCCGTTACAGTAGTCGACATTGCGGTAATAAATACAGCTATGATCAATGTAATGAAAATTCCGCGCTGCTTTGCAGGTGAAATATTTGTATCAGTTTTCATCTTATAAATTGCCTCCTCTATTCGGATTTTGTTTGAAATCCTTATTTTTCCTGAGAAATTTCCTCAGTAAGCCGTAAAATTTCAGGAGCAATCTTTTCTTTTTGCTTATTTGTAATATACTTAAAAATAGGGTAAGCAGCCACAAGGATCACCATTCCTGCGATCCCGATAATAACTCCCGGAACAAATGCTGACCATTCAAGACAAAGGCACATTCCCAAACCCATTATCAGAGTTCCGATAATACCAACGGTAATGGAAATTATCGTACCGGGACGCGTAACGCTTTCATCAAGTCTGTGAAGTCTGTCCATTTTGCTTTCTTCCTGCGGCAGGTACTTTTTACGGATATTATTAAGCTCCTCCTGCTGTTTTGCGGAATATGTGTATTCAAACTTATTATTGTTTTCCATTTTCAACTGCTCCTTTCCAAGGATCTGAGATTTTTGTTAGAACATACGATCATTGAAACTGCCATACCCATTACAACCGTACATACAACGCCGCCTGTAATAGTGTTCATCATACGCTGATAGCTTTCACCTTCACCGCCGAACGCCGAAAACATCGCCGTCTGCAAAGCAAACATCGACATAAAAGCGCCTGCCAGACTGAGTATTTTCGCGGCTGAAAGTATGGGATTATTTATTTTTGCAAATTTAACAACATTAACTATTGCATTTATAAAGCTGTAAAAGGCATACATAGCAGATATGTAAATTATATATCCTTTGTACTCATAGGCTCTGTTTTGCAGTATCATCTGAACGGTCATAGACATTATGACTATGTTCAGGACAAACATCATTATTCCGCATGATCTTACGCTTCTATACTCATGAATTTTTCGATCATGAGAATGTTCTTTTTTATCTGTAATTCTAACGTTTTTTAACAGCATAAACCGAATTGTACTGAGGCAAACATAGTAAATGCCTATTCCTGAATACCATACTGAACGAAAAATCACACCCGTAGCGCACTTAAAAACAGCATAGAACATATTTATTGCAAGTCCGCTGTAAAGAGATATTCTTGCCCGAAATTCACTGTTATTCAGATACATCGAGGTGTATTTGTAACTGTTCATAAATCTTCGTAACGAAACTATCGCTTTTACTTCATCGCCATGAATAAGCTCTCTGCACCGTCTTTTTGCTCCGGGAAAATTTGCACATAAAACTGTCAGGGCATATGCCGAAAGCACATAGGAAATATAAGAGACAGGATTTGTTTCTCTAAGAAATTTAAGTGAAATTATTACTGCCGGAAATCCGATCAGCGAGCATAAAATAATGATCCATACGGGAGGAAAGATCAGCTTCAGCAGAATTTCTTTAAATCTTTTCATCTTCGTTACACCTTAAATTTACTGTAAAAGTACTTCCTTTTCCTACCTCGCTGTACACGGAGATCTCGCCTCCCATGATATCGACCACTCGTTTTACCAGAGCCAGTCCCAGACCGTTGCCTTGCGCCGCATGAGATGTGTCGCCCTGATAGAACTTTTCAAAAATGTGTCTGCCGGTTTCAGAGGACATTCCGCAGCCTGTATCGGTCACGGTAACTGCTGCACGACCGTTTTCTTCTTTTAGTCCGACAAAAATTTTTCCGCCGTCTTCTGTAAACTTTACGGCATTGGAAAAAAGATTGTTCCATACAAGACCCAATAGCTCACTGTCTGAATTTATAATAATGTCCTCTTCAATATTTGTTTCAATTTCAAGATTTTTCTGATCCCATATCATCTCAAAGCTTAGCAGGCATTCGCATAGCTGTTCCGAAAGATTATACGGCTCTGCTTTTGGATAGATCTGCTGATTTTCAAGCTTGCTGAGCTTTAAAATATTCGTGATCAGATTGGCAAGTCTGCGTGAATTCTCAGTAACTGCTTTTGCATATTCAATACGTTCATCTTCGGACAAATCGGGACTTTGCAGCAGGACCCCGTAATTATTGATAGCTGAGAGAGGAGTTTTCAGTTCGTGGGAAACATTTGCGATAAAATCTGTCCGCAATGTTTCTACGCTGCTAAGCTCGGCAGTCATCTTGTTTATCCTGTCGATTATGATGTTAAATTCATTTATATCAGTCAGTTCACGGACATTCCGCAGCTGAACATTAAAATCTCCGTTTGTGATTTTGTCAAGTCCTTTTATGATTTTTTTTACAGGACGTTCAACAGAAATTTTTCTTCGTATCGTATCAGCTATGCAAAAAATCAATGTGAGAAAAATGATATTTAAAAAGGTAAGCTTTGCATTTCTCTCCAGTATATCTCTTTCTATGTGAAACGACTGCAAAAAAAGCAGCATAGAACAAGTAACGGTCAAAGCCATAAGTCCAAAAAAGGAGAAAAAACGCATAAGTACAAAGCCGAGTTTTTTCATTTCAGCACCGCCTTGTATCCAAGTCCGTGGACGGTAACTATTTCAAAATCATCACAGTCGGAAAATTTTTCTCTGAGCTTACGCATATACACATCTACCGTTCTGGAACCGCTGTCGGTTTCCGAGTCCCAGAACTCGTTCATAAGCTGAGATCTTGTAAATGTTTTTTTAGGATAGGATAACAGCTTATACAGCAGATTGAATTCACGGACAGTCATCGGTATGTCCTCGCCGTCAAGGACTGCGGAACGCTCTTCGGCGTCAAGAGTAAGTTTCCCAATCGTCAGTTTTTTTGCGTTGGCGATTTTAGCCCTGCGGAGCAATGCGCCGATTTTTAATAGAAGTTCGTCCAGATCTACCGGCTTAACCATATAGTCGTCTATGCCGATCCTGTATCCGCGCTGTTTGGAATTAAAATCGTCTCTTGCTGTCATAAAAAGAATCGGGATCTCCTGATTGAGCGAGCGTACCGTTTCAGCAAATTCAAAGCCGTCTGTCTTAGGCATCATAATATCTGAAATGATAAGGTCAAACATATTGCCGTACATTTCGTTATATGCGTCATTGGCGTTAAGGCATCCTATCGCCTCGTAGCCGTTTTTATTCAGAAATCTGCAGACGGTTTTGTTAAGATCTCTATCGTCCTCTACAAGCAGTATTTTAAACATGATCTCACCTCATGATTTTTTCATATGATCGATTATGACATTAAGTGAAATGTCTGTGTCAGCAGCGGTTTCAATAGCTTCCGATATTTTATTTAACGGAAATTCATGCGTGATAATAGATTCTATATTATATACTCCGCTTTCCATAAGACGCATCACGTCTCTTACGTCCTCCGGCATATAGCCTCCGGAACCGATAATGCTTTTCTGGGCGTAGGTTAGGTGCAGAATGTCGATCTGCTTGAGCGCCTTATTAACTGCCACAGCAACAAAACGGCTTCCGATCTTTCCTATTTGCATAAAATTCTCCAGTACGCTTTCCGCTCCTGCCGCGTCAATAAAAATATCTGCATTTGCAGTCATTCCGCTGAGGGAGTGCGCCTCGCCGAATACTGCCGTCATTTGCTCCCTTACGTTCTGTTTAGCCGGATTGCACACAGAAAAACCAAAGCCTTTTGCTTTTTCAAGTCTGAAGTCGGAAATATCTGCGATCATTACTTTGCCGCAATTAAAAATCTGTTTTAAAGCCATAGCGGCGGCAATTCCAATAGTACCGGCGCCGAAAACAACAGCGTTTTCGCCCTGATTGGGAGCAGAACGTCTCGCAGCTCTTGTGCCGACTGTAAAAGGCTCGATCAAAGCGGCAGTTTTAATGGGTATATTACCGCTCACCTTGTAAATCTGCTTTCCGATTTCGCAGTTCGGGATATGAATATATTCCGAAAATCCGCCTATAGTGCCTGCGCGTCTTGTATCTCCCTTTGCCAATAAAGGATAAGGATAAACAATATCTCCTACCTCGATATTTTTTACGTCCTTACCAACCTCGGCGACCTCGCATACGACCTCGTGACCGAATTCTCCTCCAACTGTAATTTTATGTCCGGTATTCGGACCGTGTGTGTATACTGCCACATCTGTGCCGCAAATACTTGCATAGAGATTTTTTACAATAATATCGTTGTCTCCACAGACAGTTTTTTCAATTTCTTCTATTCTGACGTCTTTTTTTCCGTAATAAATCGCAGCTTTCATATATAAACCTCCGAATTTTTAGTATGCATTATCATAGCACACTAATGTTAAAATCTTGTTAAAATACTGCTCTTCATAGAAATTTTACAAAGAAATTCTCTGCCTTTAAACATCTGGCAGTATGCAGCAGTTTTTTATTAAAAGCCATACATTTTACTTCCTGTGGAATAGTAATGCTGAAGGTTTCATATTACAGTAAAAGCCGTTTCTCAGCAATTATTATTAATGTAAAGTTTTTGTGCTGACGTTTTTTATTATCACAATACGGAATGGGTTTATTATATGAATTTGAAATGAAAACAGGAATATTCTTTTTCGGAATACTCCTGTTGACGGTTTCAATAGCTGTCAGGCTCCAGTTTAAATGAATATTATGCCAAACTTGTCTTTTTAAGTATCCGATTGCTGACAGCACCGAACCCAATACAAAATAGTGCTCCGCCCGCAAGACAAAGAACAATATTCATCACTGTTGCGTTGAGAGGAGTCATCATCGGAATCATCATAAAGAACAGCATACCGATAGCACAGGAGCCAAGAATGGATGCCCATGCTTTCTGCTTTGCGCTTACACTTACTGCAAGGTAGATAGGAACAAAAACAGCAATAAGGAACAGTTTTGATATCATACACATTATAAGATTTGCCGTATTAAAGCCGTTCATTGTAAAAGGAAGTCCTGCGATAGCGCCTCCAAGCACAGAACCAACAAAGAACGCAACTAGCAGAATTACACTGCTGAAAAGTAACACCAGTGTTTTGGAAATAACATAATCTGTTTTTTCGGCACGTACAGTAAATAAATTCTTGGCATATCCGCTTCTGAAATCATCGGCGACAAAAAGGCTGACAAGTACAGCTATACCAAAGTATAGCAGATTGATATTACACATTGCCGTCATGCTCATTTCGCCTGCTGTACTTGCATCTTTGCTGCTGACGGAACCGATGATTTGCCACACATTATCAAAGCCCTCTATGATGGTTTCCACACCCGTTTGCGGATCAACGGAAACAGAACCATCCATCATTGCAGTCATAACAAGAATCAAAACGGGTGCAGCAAGGCAGATGCCCAACATAACGTAGAATAAGCGAATCGTGAACATTCTTCGGAAGTCCACTTTTAACATACTTTTCAGGCGTTTGCTAAAAGTATTGCTTTCAAACCTTGTTTTTTCCATTTCATCTGCCCTCCTTCATAATATCAATATAATATTCTTCCAAACCTATTTTGTCGGTTTTCAATTCGCTTACAGTAATTCCGTTTTTATATAGAAAAGCAACGATTTCTTCGGGAAATACCGCGTCATAAATGCGGATATAGCCAACGTCATCCTCTTCCACATGGGAATATTTGCATAAAAGGAGCGCTTTTGTGCGGTTCATATCTCTTGCCTGCAAAGCAATATAAGTACGGCAGCTTGCATTCAATTCTTCTGCTGTCATTTCCTTTATCATCCTGCCGCTGCGGATAATGCCGTAATGGGTGGCTATCTTCTCAAGCTCTCCGAGGATATGAGAGGAAATCACAACAGTACATTTGCCTTCCTTTGTAATATTCTGGAGTACATCACGCATAATACGCATACCGTCGGCATCAAGACCGTTGATAGGTTCATCAAGGACAAGCAGAGCAGGATCGCCGAGCAGAGCCATTGCAATGCCTATTCTTTGCTTCATGCCAAGAGAGCAGTTTTTAAATTTATTTGAAGCAGCGCCCTCCATTCTGACCATTTTTAATACCTTTGCTACTTCCGTTTCTGCGTTTTGAATGTCAAGATTTGCTGCTTGGAGCATCATATTATTCCAAACGCTCAAATTCGGAAAGCAGCCCGGCGCTTCAATCAGAACGCCAACCCTTGCACGTACATCGGAGTTTGTATGGACCTTGCCAAACAGTTTAATGCTGCCGCCATTTGGATGAATCAGACCGCAAATCATTTTTTCAGTGGTTGATTTACCCGAACCATTCTCACCAATAAAGCCGTAAATAGCACCCATAGGCACAGTCATATCAAGACCATTTACAGCTTGCTTAGAACCGAAGTTTTTAGACAGATTTTTGATTTCAATAGCGTTCATTTTGGCGCCTCCTTAATACACATCGCTTTTGTTCAAAATGTATGTGCCAAGCAAATTATAAACAGCCGTCCATGCAAGGGAACACACTAGGCAAACAACAAAGGTTAAAGGTGTTGCGGACAGGCAGGCATAGACCGATGAACCGTAGAGGAAGATATTAAGGATCGAGGAGTTGCCCCAGATTGCCGCTGCGCCAATGATAAGGATACCGGTTCCAAAGAAGAATGAGGAGGCAATAGAGATTCCGAAATATCTTCTGAAAATGATATTGAGAAAAGTATAAAGGCTTGCCCAGCCAAGGCTCATAATCATTTTACTCAGGATTGCGATAATCAGCGAACCGACATTTATCTCAAATGAAAGCCCCGAAAACAATCCGGACGCCGTTCCGCCGATCAGATAAGTCACACACATACATGCCATAGCAAAGGCACAGGTCAGGGATTTTGAAATCATATAATCCAGTTTTTTTGCATGGGTTGTAAAGAGCTGCTTGACATAGCCGCTTTTATAGTCATGACCGATGAAGATAGAAACCATAATACCGCCGAATATAAAGACCATATTCATATTGGCATATTCCCCTATATTGTTTACAACATAAAGAGGAGTCTCAGCAGCGACAATTTGCCATGTATTTATGTACATAGATGTTCCTTCACCGTTTCCCATAGATACAAGCGCTGGAATAATGGCGGAGATAATAAGAAAAATGTAAAGCATAGGGGTATGAAACAAACGGTAAAAATCTACACCGAGCATACCCTTGATTCGTTCTGCAAAGCTGGGATTTTTGAATCTTAATTCCTTTTCCATTTCAGTTCTCCTCCTTTGCCGACATCAGCTCGATATAGTATTCTTCAAGACCGATTTTATTCTTTTTTATCTCGCTTATAATGTGTCCGTTTTTAATGAGAAACTCT
>CAYNPW010000049.1:0-18652 GCA_964399215.1 uncultured Ruminococcus sp.
ATTTCGGGGCGGTGCACAGTTATCTATATGGGGGTTAATCAGTGTTTCCCTAAATATATTTGTGATGTTGAAATTCCTGCGGGAAGTACTGTTCGTTATGGAATCGCCAATAAAATAATAAATTGGGGGAATGGCGGCGGAACTCAATATGATTTAATGGGTCAGTTCATTGGTGAGTTCACAAACGAATGATTATTATGATACCGGAGGTTAATTATGCCTATTTTAAAAATACATAAAAATGCATTGTATGTTAACAACGAGCTGGTGAAGTTTCGGTTTGAGATTGATACTGTCCTTGTTCTGGATTCACAGGTAATTGTACTTATAAAAATTCCATATGACATTGATAAAAATGATAATGTTTACTCAGTTGATTTTCATGGTAAAATTACTTGGCAGATAGAATCAGCAAAAAAAGGTTTCCAAAGCTGCAATACACTCCATATGTTGGGCTTTCGTATAAAAATGACCGTTTGATTGTCAATGATTTTTATGGTACGGATTTTATCGTAGATATCAAAGATGGTAGACTTTTGGAGAGAAAAAGCGGTTCGAGATTTTGAAATGGCATATATTGCATTTTAAGGAAGATTATTTTGGTTTTAAAGTAGCAGAAAAATATCAGAAAGCAAAAAATAAGTTTTGTCGCTCTGGATCAGATACAAAAATGGCTTTAAATTTCTTTAATTCTGGCGGTATGACTAATGGACATATGCCTGGCACATATTACTTTTTAACAACTAATTTATAGGAGATGATAGTTCAAAATGGGAATATATTCGTTCTCATGGGAATGGCCTCAAAAACGCTGAAAGAGAATGACATGGCGGAACAGGCAAAAGAAATGTGCGGACGTATCACTGCTTCCGGCAGCTATGACGAGGCGTTAAGTATTATTGACGAATATGTGGAAATCACTTCCGTTGATGAGGAAGAAACCGAGGATTTTGGAATGGAGATGACTTGTTGATTCAAACCCTATTCTTTTTTCCTGCGAAGAGTCAAGAATATTTAATCTTTGCAGAAATTCGGAAAAGCCTTGATTTGTATTCTGAAAGGTGAACACATCAAAAATAACTTCACCTGTGTCAGATACGATAAAACAGTCATGCTTGTACTTTGAGACGTCTATGCCGATAAAATACATTGGCATACCTCCTTGTAAAAAAATTATGCACTGCCTGTCTGCCACAGAGTTTCGTCTATGTAATCACGCAAATATAAACGTCATAGCGTTAACCAGCCAATTACCAATAAAGGCGAAAACTGTGGTCTGAGTCATCTCCGAACAGTCAAGCTGTAGATGAAATGTACAGATCCACAGTGCCTATATATTATATCACAGGTAGCTATTCCTGTGGGTATAATCTTTAACTAACTTGCTCGTTTTCTCTGCCTTAATATAAAGAGAAAACAAATCGAAAAGAGAAAAAGGAAAATTCTCTAAATATTTTTGGGAAAGGAGTAAATAATGTAGTTACCCTCTTGGAGAGTATAATTACATTATACGAGGATGTAATGACTTTTGTAAAAGAAAAAAATAGAAAATACTATCTGATATTAGGTTTCATATCGGGAGTTCTTTGTGGAGTAGGAGATATTCTAATTGGATATTTCGAGAAAAGTGGTACGGCTGTCTTTGGTGGTGTTGTCAACACAGATATAATCAATGCTTCTTTGTGGCAGTTTGAATTGTCCTTTGTATTTGGTCTTGTAGCAGCACCCCTCATGTGGATAGCGGGAAGTAGTATGTACTTGTATCTTAAAAGTCAGGCAAAGGAGAAATATCCTAGAATGCTTAATATATTCTCTTTTGGAATGAAGGTTATGGTGTTGTATGTTGCTGCGGCACATTCTGTATGCTGCATTGCAATGATGTGTATTAAAGTTGCATTAGAACAAGGCTTGTCTGTTGATTTGATTGAATCAGTATACCGAATTCCATTGCTGGTTCCATTTATGGCAACAAATATATGGGTTACGGTCAGTGAATTTCTCGTTTCAATTTCATATATTTATCTGGTTATGAAAGGTATTATAAATGTCCCTAAATTGCTATTGATTTTTAATCCTATCTGTGTCTATATACTTAGTGATATAATTGGAATTCTGATACTGACATTTACAGATGATGTCTTGTTAAAGCAGTTATTTGCGGGCGGCGCTTCATTTGGTTATGGTCTGATGTTTTTAGGATGTTTTATCTCAGCTAAAAGAGACTTAAATAATCCGCCGAATTCCGGTTTTTCTTATTTAAGGTGAATAAGGATTATTGCTCAACATCGAAAAAATTGTTGTGTATTATGATATGAATAACATTACAGCTTTCTATGGAAAATTATAATCGAAATGATGTCCCGAAATCTGCCAATCTCATTAGGGATTGACGAAACCTCATATCTTGTGTTATACTATTCATGAGAGATAGACCTTCTTTCTTCTGCTGAATTTTGTGTGGTAGCTTTATTCTAACAGATTTTCGTCTATCTCTCTTTGCTTTTTTCTTAATTTTGTCCATTATCTATTACAGCACTATAAACTGCTGCTGAAATTATCTTTCACGGTACTTGAAAAAAATTTGTATATATGCTATAATAAGATATTATGAAATTACAAAAGAGGGAATTATTAATGACAGGTTGCAAGCGTGTTGCTGCTATTCAGGATATTTCAGGTTTGGGAAGATGTTCGCTTACGGTAGTTATTCCTGTGCTTTCTGCTATGGGAATTCAGGTATGTCCCGTGCCTACTGCAGTTCTTTCCGCACATACGGGCTACAGTGAGTTTGTTATGCGGGATCTGACAGATTTTATGAAGCCCGCTCTGAACCACTATAAGAAAATGAATACCGAATTTGACTGCGTTTACAGCGGTTTTCTTGCTTCCAGCGAGCAGATAGACCACTGTCTTGAGTTCTTTGCGGCATATCCTGATGCGCTGAAGGTCGTTGACCCTGTTATGGGCGACAACGGTAAGGCTTACGCCACATATACCAAGGAGCTTTGTTCGCGTATGAGCGAACTGGTTGCTGTGGCAGATATTATTACGCCAAATCTTACTGAGGCGGCTATTCTGCTTGGTGAGAAATATCCCGCAGGAGCGATGACAAATTCCGAGGCTAAATCGTGGCTTGTAAAGCTTTCTAAGCAGGGTGCAAAAATTGTGGTCATCACGAGCGTACAGCTTGCGGACGGCGGTATGCATACTATCGGTTACGACAAGGAAAACAACAGCTTTTGGAAAATAAAAAACGATTATGTTCCTGCCCATTATTCGGGTACGGGCGATATGTTCGCGAGCGTTCTTATCGGTTCGGTGCTTAAAGGAGACAGTCTGCCTATAGCTATGAACAGAGCAACTGCATTCACAGAGCTTAACGTAAGGACCACATACAGCTATCAGCGTCATTGGACCGAGGGACTTATGCTTGAGGGACAGCTCCCGTGGCTTATAAGCTATCAGGAACTGGGCGACTATACCAATTTATAAGGAGCGTTAAAATGCACAGACTTAATATAGTTCTGGTTGAGCCTCAGATACCTCAGAACACGGGAAATATTTCCCGTACCTGCGCTGTTACAGGAGCGTCTATGCACCTTATAAAGCCCTACGGATTTGAGATCTCCGACAAAAAGCTTAAACGCGCGGGTCTTGATTACTGGGATAAGCTGGATATTTACCAGTACGAAAGTCTTGATGACTTTTTCAGTAAGACTTCGGGGGAGTATTTTTATTTCACTACCAAGGGCAGAAATGTACATTCTGAGTCGGTCTACCCCGAGGACAAGGACGTTTACATAGTTTTCGGACGTGAGGACAAGGGCTTGCCTGAAAAGCTTTTGTACGAAAATCCGCAAAGCTGTGTGAGAATACCTATGCGAAACGATCTGAGAAGTCTCAATCTTTCAAACTCTGTTGCCATAGCGGTTTATGAGATTTTAAGGCAGTGGGACTATCCCGATCTTGGCAGAGAGGGAAAGCTTACTAAGTATACTTGGGACGATTAAGCCAACATCGCACAAAGGCTGTGTATGTATCACATAAAATGAAAAAAGGGAAAACAAGGTTCATACTCTCACCGAAGTGCAAGAAAAAATGAAACGTTTTTTATAAATTCTATTACAGAAAAGGAGTTTTAATTATGCCAAAGATCAAATTTCTGACAGACTCTGCAAGCGACATTTCTTTCGAGAACGAGAAAAAATATGACATTCAGGTAGTTCCCTTTAAGGTCGCCATGGGAGAAAAAAGCTATGTCAGCAGAGTAGATTTCGACAACGAGGAATTCTACAAAATGATCGACGAATTTGACGGTATCCCTGCAACTTCACAGATAACTACCTATGAATATGTGGAGATATTTAAAAATCTTTACTATGATAATTATACTGATGTTATTAACGTTACCATTAATTCCAACGGCTCAGCCACTTACGGAAACGCTTTAATGGCGGCAAGGCAGTTTTATGAGGAAATACCCGAGGCTAAGGGTGAATTCAGCATCTACAATCTGGACAGCCGCAGTTATACGGGCGCATACGGCTATCCTATTGTGCAGGGCGCTGTCAAGGCTGCAAAGGGCGTTCCCGCTCAGGAAATCGTTGACTACATTCAGGATTGGATAGACAACTGCGTGATATTCTTTGCTCCCTACACTCTGAAGTATGCGAAAAAATCAGGCAGAATTCCGTCCGCAGCCGCTTTTGTGGGAGAGGTCATGGGACTGCGTCCTATCATGAGGATTCAAGGCGGAGAGATCACCACGGAAAGCAAGGTACGAGGCGACAAGGCGATAGTCCCGAAAATACTTGACCTTTGCGCTGCGGAAATGATACCGAAAACTCCTTATTGTATAGTATACGGTAATGACACTTCTGTAAGAGACGAAATGGCGCAGGCTATGACAAAGAAAATGGGATATCCGCCTGAGGACTGCTACCAGATAGGTGCGGCTATAACTATTAACGCAGGGCCCAAGGTAACAGGGGTCATTTTCAAATCCATGCATAAGAAATAACTTGTCAAGATTAGTTTAATTTTATAGGGGAATCATTATGAGTGAATTAACGGACAATTTAAAAGGCTGGCTGGATGAAGATCCCAGAGTAGTAGCGGCAACATTACTTGGAATTTTTACCTTTGTAATTCTCAGTATTATGCTCCATAAGGAGGAAAAACGAAAAAAGGCTTTAAAGCAACAGGCTATTGAAAACAATACAGTGGTATCAGCGTATATGGTCAGTCATTACAGAAGCCATGATTCCGAGTCAAATACCACATATTATCACGGTACGTACAGGTACACTTTGAACGGAAAAAGCAAAAAATACAGTATATACAGTGAATATGGTCTTCCCGATGTCATAAGCCTGTATCCCAAAAATATCAAGGGAACTAAGTTTTTTTCAGAATATGACAGAAACGTTCATGCAGGAATTGCTTTCAACGTTCTTGCGGCAATCGCAGTATGTGTGTTCACTTTAATTATTACGAGACTTATCTTTTGAAGAAATATGGTCATGTTTGGCAGTCAGAAACGTTAAAAGCAGGTATGGTGTATCAATATTACATCATACCTGCTTTGTTTATTCTTTTATCATATCTAAAAAGTACTTATGCACTGTAAGATCTTCGTTCAGTTCAGGGTGAAATGAGGTTGCAAGCTGATTTCTATACCTTGCAGCCGTTGCCCTGCTGTTCGTCTCAGCCAACAGCTCACAGCCGCCTATATCGCTGATATATGGTGCACGGATAAATGTCATAGGGATCGTTTTTCCGCAGAATTTTTCTTCAGCATAAAAGCTTCCCAGCTGTCTGCCATAAGCGTTCCGGCGAACTGTCATCGGCATTGTTCCAAAGTAGGAGCGATCGTCGTTTTCGATTTTTTCGGCAAGCAAAATCATTCCGGCACAGGTACCAAACACAGGGATATCCTGTTCAATAAAGGATTTAAGAGGAACAAACAAATCAAGCTCCCGCAAAAGCTTGCCCTGTACGGTGCTTTCTCCTCCGGGAATTATAAGTCCGTCAAAGCTTTTGCTCAGATCAGAAAGCTGACGTATCTCAAAGCTTTCCGCGCCAAGCTGAGAAAGCTTTTTTTCGTGTTCAATAAAAGCTCCCTGCAATGCAAGTACTGCAATACGCACGCTCATTACTTGCCTCTTTCAGCCATAAGCAGAGCGATCTCCTGCTCGTTAATGCCTACCATAGCCTCGCCTAGATCTTCAGAAAGCTCAGCAAGCAGCTTTGGATCATTGTAGTTTGTTACTGCCTTGACAATAGCCTGCGCTCTCTTTGCCGGATTACCGGACTTGAAAATTCCCGAGCCTACAAATACGCCCTCTGCGCCGAGCTGCATCATAAGCGCAGCGTCCGCAGGGGTTGCAACTCCGCCAGCCGCAAAGTTTACAACCGGGAGCTTGCCGTTTTCAGCTACAAACTCTACCAGTTCGTAAGGTACCTGCAAAACCTTAGCCGCCTCATAAAGCTCGTCCTTGGACATAGATGTCAGCCGTCTTATCTCGCTCTGCATCATTCTCATATGACGGACTGCCTGAACTACGTCGCCCGTACCCGGCTCGCCCTTTGTTCTTATCATAGACGCTCCCTCATTGATACGTCTGAGCGCCTCGCCCAAGTCCTTTGCTCCGCAGACAAAGGGTACGTCGAACTGTCTTTTGTCAATATGATACTTATCGTCAGCGGGTGAAAGCACCTCTGATTCGTCAATATAATCTATTTCGATAGCTTGCAAAATCTGTGCCTCCGCAAAATGACCTATACGGCACTTTGCCATGACAGGAATTGAAACAGCCTCCTGAATACCCTTTATCATCTTAGGATCGCTCATTCTGGAAACTCCGCCTGCTGCTCTGATGTCTGCGGGAATTCTCTCCAAAGCCATTACCGCGCATGCTCCTGCTGCCTCTGCGATCTTTGCCTGCTCGGGAGTTGTAACGTCCATAATAACTCCGCCCTTAAGCATTTGTGCAAGGTTTCTGTTAAGTTCATATCTTTCATTTTTTGACATATAAACCATTCCTTTCAGATAAATTACTGTAACTTTATTATATAACTGAAAGTCGAGAAAAGCAAATCCTACTGAATCTCTATGGCATACAATAAATTTGTGCAGTTTTTACAAATATCATAAGCGCCGAAACACTTTTAATTTAAAAACTGCACAATATATTTTTTTACTGTTTTTTTGACCTTGTTCACAAATTAAAATCTGCACAAAAAATCAGGTCTATGCATTAAATTTTTTCAGTAAATCGTAGAAAAATGTCCTGTTGAAAACTACAAAGGCAAATCTAAAACCTACTTTCTGAATGCAGAAAACAGTCCCTTTTTCACATAGGGTTCTCTTGAGGACGAAACAAGAGTATATCCTACCTTGTCAAGAACCGATTTTAACTGATCGTCTGTTATATCCGTCTCAGACACAATAACAGTCTCCCCTTTTGAATGAGAGGACATTACCTTTTTCACCTTGAAATTCTGTCTCATGGCGTCGTTAACGTGAGCCTCGCACATACCGCACATCATTCCGTCAATTTTAAGTGTTATTTTTGTCATTACATTTCCTCCTTAGATATTAGTTTTGGCTAACTGGATAATATAAGCTCTTTTGAATCTAACTTTATTATAGCATAGTTTTCAGAGAAATTCAAGTCCGATGAAGCGGTTCTTGACAAATCTCCTGAAACGTCCTATAATTAATCTATCGAAGTCAAAGCAGGAAAGGATAGTAAATTTATGAAGCTTATGATCATACGTCACGGAGATCCCGATTACTCCATTGACAGTCTTACCGAAAAGGGACGCAAAGAGGCTGAACTGCTGGCAAGACGTTTAAAGGACGTGAAAATTGACGCTTTCTACAGTTCTCCTCTAGGCAGAGCAAGGGATACGGCAGAGTACACATTAAAAGTGAAAAACGCTCAGGCGAAAGTATGCCCATGGCTGAGAGAATTCCATGCTCCCATACTCGATCAGCACACTGGTAAAGAACGTCTGCCGTGGGATTTACTTCCGCAGGACTGGACTGCCGTTGAGGAATATTACAGCAAGGAAATGTGGCATACCGTACCTATGATGTCACAGGGCAAGGTCAACGACGAGGCACTGAGGGTTTTTGCGGGTATTGATGAAATTCTGAAAGACCATGGATATGAACGTGAGGGAAACTATTACAGAGCTGTAAGACCCAACAGAGAAACTATTGCATTGTTCTGTCACTTCGGCGTCGAGTGTGTGATGCTTGGTCATTTGCTGGGAATTTCCCCTGTAGTATTGTGGCATGGATTTTGCGCCGCGCCAACTTCTGTTACGGTGCTAACTACAGAAGAACGCAGAAAAGGCATTGCATATCTGAGAATGAACACCTTCGGAGACACCGGTCATCTTTATAAATACGGAGAAGAACCGGCGTTTTCGGCACGTTTCTGCGAGATCTACGATTGCGATGAACGCCACGATTAAAATGAATATCAAAAAAAATAAGTATATAAAGAAAAAGAAAGCGCCGAATCATTCAGCGCTTTCTTTCATATACTCAAAGAATTTCAGCTTTGAAATTAGTCCTTCTTCTGCTTAACAACGATTGCTGCTGCACCGATAAGTGCTACTGCAGCCATTGCTATAGGAGCAGCAGAACCTGTGCTGGGATTCTGTGTAGTGCTGCTTGCTGCTGCCTTGCTTGAAGTAGTTGTAGAAGCACTAGTGCTGCTTGCTTCTGCTGCGCTGCTGTCAGTCTCGCTTGACTCAACATCTGCTACGCTGCTGCTTTCTACAGATGTTTCGCTGCTTTCTACAGGCTCCGGATTGCTTGAATCATCTGAATCATTAGTAACCTTAACTGCAATGCTTTCTACTGTGTACTCGAGTGCTTCGTAATTCTCATCTGTGAACTCAATATTATAAAGTTCAGCAGATACTTCACCCTCAGTGTCAAGAACCTTGCACTGGAAAGAGCCAAGTACTACGTCTCCTTCAATGGCGTTTGGTGTAGCGCCGTAACCGTTAACTGTCAGACTTGTGTCATCAGCCCATGCAAAGTTGTCAAAGCCGAGAGTTTCTTTGATGCCTTCTGCTGCCGAGCCGCGGTCTGTCAATTCAAGACCGGTCATCTCACCAAGCTCAAACTGGAGAGTATATATACTCGTCGGTACGTTTATAGATACTGTAAATGTTACAATATCTCCGGGATTTGCCGACTGCTTGTCCGGTGTAATAGTTACCGCTACAGCATCGTCTCCGGCAGCCAGAACTGTCGGTACAATCATTATCATCATCATAACTGACAATATGATTGCGAAAATTCTCTTTTTCATTTGATTTTTCCTCCTCAAAAATTTTTATTTACCATAAAGCCTTTGTTTGTTTGACGCATGCGTTTGCATCCGTCCGTTTTTGAATAAACAGACAATGACTTGATGTTCCGTCTATCGGCGTTTGTACATTCAAATCAGGCAATAGAAAAATACTGTTTCAGTTTTACACCTGAGTACGATCAAGGCTTCGCCGTAAGCATTGATCATGTTCTGTATGCCGCAGGACACAGTTACATCCCACACATACACTGTATCATATAGTATAACATCTTTTTTCAAAAATTGCAATACTCTTATTGACTGAATTTATCGAAAATTTATAGGTATTTTGTACAAATTTAACAGTCATTTTTTTACCATTGTATTATTCAAGGAATTTTAACTGTCAATCCATAGCATTTTTGATAGCGGCAAGCAGCTCGCCGTAAGTTTCATACGCGGGCAGAGTGGGGTTATCTGCCTTTATCTGCTCGGTGCTCTTGAACAGAAATCCTGCCTTGCTTGCGTATATCATTCCCAGATCGTTGTGGCTGTCACCGCTTGCAATCGTTTCATAGCCTATTGACTGCAGCGCCTTGACAGTGGTCAGCTTTGACTGCTCACAGCGCATCTTAAAGCCTGTTATCTCGCCGTTTTCAGCCACTTCAAGAGAGTTGCAGAAGATCGTAGGCATTCCCAGCTTTTTCATAAGAGGTCCTGCAAACTGAGAGAACGTATCACTGATAATAATGACCTGACAAATAGATCTCAGTTCATCGAGAAACTCCTTAGCGCCGGGAATAGGGTCTATTTTTGCAATAGTCTCCTGAATTTCGTTAAGTCCCAGATTGTGCTCCTTTAAAATAGCCAGACGATAATTCATAAGCTTATCGTAATCAGGCTCGTCTCTGGTAGTCCTTTTCAGCTCGGGAATTCCGCTTGCCTCGGCAAATGCTATCCATATTTCAGGCACGAGTACGCCCTCTAAGTCCAAACAAGTAATATACATAATTTTTCCTCCAATCAGATTTTTCAAATTAATTATATCACATTTCAACGGTACTTGCAACAGTCCTCACAAATTTTTTAGGACTGTTATTCCTCGCAGAGGATAAGATACGCGCTGTCGGGGTTCATGACCTCGTTCTCGGAAAGTCTTATGCTGAAGTTCGTGATACTGTCGGGAATCACCGTAAATTCGTCTCCTGCCTTGCCGGCAGAACAGTCTTCGTCAAGCAGACCCTTGATCTTGTCTCCTGTTTCGGTGATCTTTACCCAAGCGTATTCTTCCCTGTCGCAGTCGAGACAAACTCTGATAAATGCGCTTTCGGGGTGCTTTTCAAACGCTTTTGCAAACAGGTCGAGGCGGTCTTTAGCTAAAGCTGAAATTTTTCTGTCGGTTGCGTAGAACGAACCGTAGCGCAGCTTTTCAAAGTCTCCGTCAGTCAGCATACCGAGAGTTTCAAGCTTTACAGAACCGTCGCCGCGTTCTCCGCAGTGAATAAACAGCGAGGCATTTTCAGCAGGTTCGTCCTCTTCATAGGCCATTCTCATTGCAAGACCCTTGCGGTCGTCCTCGGGATAATATTTCTCAGCATCAGATGAGGGCAGCCAGCTCATACTGAGCCAGCTTCCGTCGGCTTTTCTTATTGCGTTAAAGCTTTCCTTCGCAGGCGGCAGATAGCCCATAAGGATAAGTCTTTCGGCGGTAAAACAGATAAGATCGCAGTAAGCGCCGTAATTATCCTTGTCTGCGTCGAAAACTTCGATCTCTCTCATACCGCAGGCGTTAAGGCCTCTGGTGGTTATCCACAGATAATCGTTGTTCTCGTCGCCCAGAATGTCAAGTCCGTAAATATAATCGACTGTCGGCGGAACATTGCTTCTCGTCTGAAGTCTTGCCCATTTTCCCGACAGCGCCTTATTTCTGGAAAAATCAAAATAAGCCGGAGCGTCTGGGCACACTGCTTCCAGAACCTTTAACTGGGTAAGCATTGTCATATCAACCTGCTCGTCGGCGTACATGATAGTCATAAGCATTCCCGTAGATGAAAACAGCTTATCCTCTTCGTCCTCTGTGAGCTTATGCATTAGCTTAAGATGTCTTGGATCGGGCATTTCATCGTATACAAAAATCACATCGCATACAAAGTCCTCCTCTGAAAGCTGAACCGTAAACGAACCCTTTTCTTCGTTTTCTATGTAAAGATTTATTTTAAAGCCCATTGCGGTCAGCCTTGCTGTAATGTCGTCCCAGTCGGGCTTTTCGGGAATATCGCCGCATGGGGCAGCCATAAGTGAGGGGATTCTGTTTACATATCCCGAGCAGAACTTCTCATTCTTTCCGTCGTTATCGGGATACTCTGCCTCTAATCTGTCGCGGTATAAGCTGTTGCCGTTTCTCTTATCAAATTTCTCCGCCAAATCTCTTGCAATGCCGTAAAAATACTCGCTTAGTTCACCTGTAGAATAGTTGTTATCGGCATTCCACAAAGGGAAATCTTTTGTAAGCACAAGCTTTATGCTTTCGTCGCCCATAGCGTGGAACAGCCTGTACGCGCCTTCTGCAAAAATAAATTTCATTCTGTGATTGCGGCAGGCCATTGCGTTCGGAAGCTCTCTTCGGAAAATATTAATGCCCGAAGAAATGTTCACCTTAGAATACATGCCCAGCAGAACTCCCACTCCGTCAAGCAAATCCATTCTTCGGCGTATCATAGGATAAAGCCTTCTGGCGTCAGCTGCCGCCTCTTCGTATCTTCCCTGTTTTACAAAATATTTTATACGTGCGGCGTATGTATCCTCGGGAACTTCTGCGCAATGCATTTTACCATTTTCCAAAGGTATGAAAAGCTCCTTGGCCTTTTTATCGTCCCCCTGCAAAAGAGCGCACTTTACTCTGAACGACTGCTCACATGCCTCACAGTCCTTTAAATCGTCTTTAGGCTCGTCGGCAAATCTGCCGTACTCCTCAAGCGGCAGAAATCTGCCGGTTTTCATGGTGAATTTCTCATAGAGATATTTATAAGCTCGCTGAGAATATCCGTATTTTCTGCACCTTTCCGAGAACTCCCTGAAAATGCTTTCCATTTGCTCCAACGGAACGTGGTAATAATTCTCGGAGTCCTCAAGAACATACTTGAAATCCCACATCAGGTCGTACCGATTGTCCTCCTGTATCTCAGGGTGACTGTCATAGATAGCAAGCAGTTCGGGAAAAATTATAATAGCGTCCACATTGTCGCTGTGGAACACGGACTCGTGTATATATTCGTCTCTGAATATAAACTGCCACTCAGCGTCCTTTGCAGCGTCCGCCGCAGCAATCGCCTTTTTGATACCTCTCAGTCTCGGCGCGCCCTCATCGAGCTGTAGATATTCGTCCATATACTTGTCGGGGTCAAACATAATTTATTCCTCCTGTAATTATTTAAATGCTCCAGTCGAGCAGCTGTAAAAGATTTTCGTTAAGCACCTGCAATTCATTGCTGTGCATAGGATAGCCTCCCGTCAGCAGAGCTTGAACGTAAAGTATCTCCACACAGCATTTAAGACGTTCGTTATCCTGTACGGTCATAAGTCTTTTTACCAGCGGATTGTCGCCGTTGAAATACAGCTTAGCTGTGGCGTCAGTTTGATATTCCTCTGCAAAAGCGTTAAGCATCTGCGAAAACATATCGTCGGACTTTTCCATAGACTGCTTGATGTCACGCAAAGTAAGAGCCTCGTCCGTGACCGTGTAAAGCACAGGCAGCTCGGACGGTTCAAAACGCTTCACCACAGCGGAGCATTCATAGCTTTCCAACGCCTTTGCGCAGTCGTATGTAAAACGGTTAACTGTTTCCTCGGACACACCGGCAGGATCATAAAGCATACCGTCGATATTGTCCATTTTAAGAGATGAGACCTCAGAATTAGGATTTAAAAGTTCCAGTCTTTCAACAAGCTGCCGAACATAGGTGTATCCTGCATTAACCAGCATTTTTCCTCTGGCAAGAAAGATCGAGGACACCTGTCTGAACTCGTCGGTATAGTTGGCGTAAACAATATCGTCCTCATAGTCCGCTAGCTGTCTGCCCGTCACAGTGCCGAAAGAAGTCTCAAAAGTCAGATATGGAAAAAACGCCTTATACAGCGAGTCGTCCTCAACAGCAACGGAGGATACTGCAAGTCTGTGCGTCCGCACCAGCTTCTGAAAAACTCCGCTGTTCTGCACGGACAGCTTTTGGAGATAACTGATAATACATTCGGAAAGCTCCTCTCTTGCCTCGAGCAAAGCGTCGTCCTCGTAAAAATCCTCTCGCGATGCAGTAGGTCTCAGCCCATTGGTATTGATAAAGCACCGAAGGAAAAATGCCCATTTAGGCAGAAGTCTGCCGCCGTCCTCAGTTAAAAGCATATTTTTCAGATAAATTCTATGTAACTGTTTTGCCGTAGGCGCGACCTCGTCGGAAAGTATAAACGCAACTCCCGAAAACAATCCCTTTTTACTCTCCAAAGGAATATAGTCAAGGAACTCGCAGCCAAACAGCGTTCTGCCAAGTGCCATTATCTGCTCTTTTGCCGTCCTGCCTGTGGGAAACGGAGGATTGAGCCTGATTTTTTCAGGGCTTTTTCCGTCGCTGAGGTAGACGGGGCAGGGCAGAGGCATACCGTAATACTGCACCAATTCTGTTATCTTCTCTGCCGTAAAATAATTCTCCGAACCGCTTTTGGGAGTGAGAATGACCTCCGTTCCGCAATGAGTTATAGGCTCGCACTCGCTAATGGTATAGGTTCCGTCGGGCTTGCCTCTCCATTCCAGAGTCCTTTCTGGAGCTTTCACAGAACGGGTCTGCACGCATATTTCGTCCGACACAAGAAAACAGGAGAGCAGACCTATTCCAAACCTTCCTATGTAGTCGTTATTTTCTTTCTGCTGTGCCGCATTGTGCTTTGAGGACTGTCCTATTACCGCTAGAAAACGGTGTATTTCGTCCTCGGTCAGTCCGGTACCGCAGTCGCAGAATTTAAACAGAGGAACACCGTTATTCTCCTCTAAAACAATAGTTATCTCTCCGCCGTTTTCATCGGGAGCAAATCCTTCGGATCTTCTTGCAGACAGCGCGTCCGCACCGTTCTGCAAAAGCTCTCTTATGAACACGTCGGGAGAACTGTATAAATGGTTGGACAGTATGTCTATCATACCGCCCAGATTTACTTTAAACAGAAACGGCTCGCCGCCGTTAGCATTACCGCTCATAATGTCATCGCCTTTCTCTTGGCGAAACCCGATGTACATGGCGGTTCCGCCGTATGTATGCTATTTAAGTATATCATACTTTGTCAATTTATGCAATAGAAAATTTCTCTGTATAAAAAGCAAAACTCCTGAGATATTTTCACAGGAGCTTGTATATTCCTTAAATTATTCAGTCATAACCATACTGCCCAATCGCCGTAATTGAAAGTTCCGCTGCCATGATGAAGCTTCCCTTCTTTTGCCAAATCAGTAAATGCGTCTTTCATACGGACAAGGATCTCAGGTTCTATTTCTAATGAGTGATGAGCAGGAAATATCTTTTTAACAGGCAAAGCGGCAACCTTTTCAAGAGAGCGTAGATATGCCCGAGGATCTGTTGACGGATAATAAGCAAACAATGTGCCTTTATAAATCAGATCGCCCGTAAAAAGATAACCGCGTTCCTCCTCGAAAAAGCATATATGTCCGGGCGAATGTCCCGGCGTGTGTAAAGCCTTGATGATCCGTCCTCCTATATCAATAGTATCACCGTCCTCCAGCACACGCGTAGGAGTTCCCTGAAATAATTTATATGTGCTGATATCAAAGTCCTTCGGCAGGTCACAGCGATCGGTTACCATATTTCTTACTGCTTCGATCGTAAGAGGAAATTCGCCGTTTAACCAATTCAGTTCTTCCTTATGGACATAAAAATCAGGAAAATATTTATGTCCGCCGATGTGATCCCAATGGATATGCGTAGCAGCGGCTGTAACAGGCTTATCCGTAAGCTTTACGATCTCATCAGAAATATTGCATATTCCAAGTCCCGTATCGATCAGTAAACAACGTTCATAACCGTTTAAAAGATAGCAATGTGTTTCTTCCCAATGGCGATATTCGCTGATTATATATGTATCGTTATCGATGCGGTCTATTGTAAACCAATCATTCATTTTTAACTCCGTTAAATTTTACTTAGATAACCTCTCACAAATTCATCTATATCCGTATAATGGCTCACTTGTATATTTGCTTTCCTATATTCCTTAAGGTAACTGTTTATAACGTCATCACACGCTTTTGCCGTTTCATGCAGATCTTGCGGTTCATAACCGCCCAGAACGTCATAATCGTCAATTTCAACTTCGTTGCTAATATCAGAAATCATTGCATTCATATTGATCATGCTCATAAACGCAAGATGTCTGTTACCGCTTTCAGCAGCGGCAAACATTTTATTACGCCAGTTTGAATACATTTCCTCGTAAGTGCCGTTCAATGCGTCAGAAGTTACCGCTCGCCTCTGCACAGAAATGTTATTTTCTGCTTTTTTAAATGAATAAGCTGTTTCCTGAACAAGCGCTGTCAGATGATTTTTTACAGCTTCAACGGAATTTGCCGACAATACTGCTTCTATCATCTCACAAAGACCTTCAGGTTTGTTTTCCATTGAGTCAAGCTCCTCATAAATACGCTTTGAACCATAGCGAAAATATCTCTTATTCAGCATGGCTACTGCATTTTCAATATAATAAACAGCATAGCCTGCCTGTACCCAAACGTCGGATATTCCCTCTGATATCATCGCTTTAACATAAAAATGTTCCGCTTCTTTAAGTAGGTTTTCAGCTTTCATAAAATCTTCCCTCGATAAAGGCAGAAGCAAGTTATCATTTACCTTTTTTCGCAGAGCTTCTAATTTTTCCAAATATTTTTTGTCCGCACAATATACGATTTTGGAATCCATAAGCTTTGAAATATTCGGATTATTATAAAGAGCATTATTCTCCAGACTTTCCCATGTTGTACAATAGATGTCATGACCTACATGCAAATCGTCCTGAATGAAACAGCAGCTTAACTGCCAGCCCTTATCGTCATTTATCAAAACAAGAAGATCCAAATCTGATCTCTCATAAATGTCACCTGTCAAAAATGAACCGTATATCCCGATCAATGCAAGCGATCCCGGACATTCGTTATTTGCTTTTTCTATGATCGCATCTATTATTTTTTGATTTCTTTCCTCTAAATTTTTCACTGTAAACCTCCCGAATAAAATTTAGTAATTTCTTTAAGACAACAGCGTCTACGATCTTTGCGCAGTGCAGTCTTAAACTCCAACCCCGATTTATAAACAGATTTATTATATCATAATATACCTGATGTGTCAATTTATAAGCGAAAATCTTTGTATATGATATACAAAAATTCCAAAATTTTATTATTGGTCAGAGTATTTTGAAAAATGGTTATTTGATTCATATAATAGGCGTTGAAAAGATCATTATTTTTTTATAGTTCTTTGTATAAATTGGTTTTTGCTTTTCCGATTGTTTTCAAGATGAAAATTGTGTGTAATGCTTGATTAATGTCTTGAAATGTGCTATAATGTTACTCGCAGGGGAAATACGACGTACCCCCTGCGCTGTCACTAAAAATTTTGGAAAATATGTAACTTTTTCGGACGTACGGAAAGGCGGTATTTTTTTGAATAAAAATGTAAAAAACAGAGAACAGTATAAACGGCTGCTGAATTTTCTCGGCGCGCTTATCATCATATATGTGTTTATGATGGGATTTTCATATGTTTGGCATAACTTTTACAACATTGATATGAAGGATCGTTTCTGGCACAGAGGAAATATACTCATGGTCGGCGTTTATGCAGTCATTTATATGGTCATGACAAGTAATTTTAACGGATTCAGACTTGGGTATTCCAAATTTGCGGGACTTTTCGGTTCTCAGGTTCTGGGAATTCTCGGAACTAATTGTGTGGAATTTGTGCTTATTTCTCTTGTCGGACGAGGCAGACTTAACGCTGCGCCCATAGCGGTTATGACCGTTCTTCAGCTTTTGTTTGCCGTTATCTGGAGCTATGGCTTTACAATGCTTTACAGCAAAATGTATCCACCCAGAAAAATGATCATTGTTTACGGAAATAAAAACGCTAAATATCTTGTAAGTAAGATGAGTATGCGTACAGACAAATACAATATCTGTGCGTCCATAAGCTGTGAAGAAAGTCTTGAGGAGATCGAGAGTCAGATATTAAAGTACGAAGCAGTGATAATTTCGGATATTCCCTCGGATCTGAGAGCGAGATTGCTGAAATTCACATTTGAAAATTCGATCAGAACTTACATAAATCCTAAGCTTTCAGATATTATAATCAGAGGCGCCGATGATTTTCATTTGTTCGATACGCCGCTGCTGTTGGCGAGAAACGACGGTCTGAGATTTGAACAGCGTGCGCTGAAAAGGCTTTTTGACATTGTTCTGTCGGTGTTTGCGCTTATAATTGCCAGCCCGTTTATGCTTATAACTGCTGCTGCTATCAAGGCATACGATGGCGGCTCGGTATTCTATTCGCAGGAACGGCTGACTATCGGCGGCAGAAGATTTAAGGTGCTTAAGTTTCGCAGTATGATCGAGAATGCTGAAAAGTCGGGAGCAAGGCTTGCGGCAGAGCATGACGATAGAATCACTCCTGTTGGAAAGATAATCAGAAAAATCAGATTTGACGAGTTGCCTCAGCTTCTCAACATTTTAAAGGGCGATATGTCCTTTGTGGGACCCCGTCCCGAGAGACCTGAGTTTGCGGCAAAGTATGAAAAGACAATGCCTGAATTCAGATACAGATTAAAGGTCAAAGCAGGATTGACAGGCTATGCTCAGGTTATGGGAAAATACAATACTACTCCTTACGACAAACTGAAATTTGATCTTATGTACATTGAAAATCAGTCGCTCAGAGAGGATATGAAGATCATTTTAAGTACTGTCAGGACTTGTTTTGTACCTGACGCTACCGAAGGTGTCGAGGGTACCGAGCCTATTGAGACTAAGCGCGACAGAATAGTTCATGATTACAGCAAGGACGAGCATACAGAGTATGAAGACACAAGTGAAAAGCAGGAAATCAGTGTTTGATTTGTATTTGTTGCTGTGAATTGCAAATTAGACTTAAGAATTTCTGTTAGATTGTACAAAAATAAAAAAAGTGATCTTTTTTGAAAAAAAAGCTTGACAAATGCTTTCGATTAGTGTATAATAATATAGTCGCTACGGGAGATAAATATGGCGGTATAGCTCAGTTGGCTAGAGC
>CAYNPW010000050.1:0-17963 GCA_964399215.1 uncultured Ruminococcus sp.
CCCATTACAGAGGAAAAGCTGTCTGCCGGCACAAAGTCCGGATTTCCGGTCGAAATCTCAAAGGAACCTACGCCGTGATATTCTCCGGGATTTTCCTCAGCAGGCGCGTAACCTTTTCCTTTGATCGTGTTAACGTGAATGAATACAGGTCTATCAAGCGACTTTGCCGCAGTAAAACCCGCCTCCAGTTCTTCAAGATTGTGTCCGTCTATAGGACCGATATATTCAAATCCCAACTCTTCAAACATTGTACTGTGAAGTACCATGCTTTTAAAAGCGTTCTTTGAACCGCGTACTGCTTTCTTTATCGGCTTACCCACAATAGGAGTGATATCCAACGCTCGTTCAACTGCGCCTTTAGTCCTTTTGTAGCTTTCCTTAGTTCTCATCTGTGATAAATATTTAGCCATACCGCCTACGTTTTTTGAAATGGACATTTCATTATAATTCAGTATTACTATAATATTTGTATCGCTTTTGCCTGCATTGTTAAGTCCCTCGTAAATCATACCGCCCGTAAACGCTCCGTCGCCCATGACAGCAATAGCGTGATGATTATCACCGTTTAGTTTCATAGCGGTAGCGATCCCCAGAGCAGCAGAAATTGAATTTGAACTGTGTCCGCTGATAAAAGCGTCGTGCTCGGATTCATCGGGTCTGCAAAAACCCGAAATACCGTTTTCCTTTCGGAGTGTATGAAACTTGTCTGCTCTGCCGGTAAGGATTTTATGCGTGTACGCCTGATGACCAACATCCCACACGATTTTATCCTTAGGCGAATCAAAAACTCTGTGAAGCGCCATAGTAAGCTCCACTGTACCTAAATTGGAGGCAAGATGACCTCCGTTCTGCGAAACCGTAGTAATAAGCATTTTTCTAATGCTTCCACAAAGATTTTCACATTGCTTTAACGAAAGCTTTTTTAAATCTGCGGGAAGATTTAATTTATATATATCAGGTTTTATGTTGTCTGACATAAGTTATTGATCTCCAATCTTTAAAGGAAATAATTATGAACGTCTAGTAAGCATATCGCTAGAAAGTTCGCACAAAAATTGTGAATTGTCAAAATTCCTCAAATTGCTGATAGCCTGTACTGTAAGCTGACGGGCTGTCTGTTCAGATCTGTCAAGTCCCAGCAATGTAACATAAGTATTCTTGTGCTGTTTCTCATCGCTTCCTATAGGCTTGCCAAGCTCTTCAAAAGTACCCGTAACGTCCAGAATATCATCGACTATCTGAAAAGCTCTGCCCATAGCGCAGGCATAATCAGCCGCCGCCGGTATCATATCGAACTTGCCTGCAAGTATAACTCCCATAACACAGGAAGCCTCGATAAGCGCACCTGTTTTACAGCTTTGGAGCGTATTTAAAATACCTATATCAATATCTTCATTTTCAGTCTGTAAATCTATTACCTGTCCGCCGATCATACCTTCTGTTCCGATAGCTTTACCTAGCACGGAAATCAGCATTACCGCTTTTTCGGCTTTAATTCTTCCGTCAACTGCGGCATTCGCTATTATCTCAAAAGCAAGAGAATTCATAGCGTCTCCGGCAAGCAGAGCAATATTTTCAGGATACGCCTTATGACATGAGAGCTTTCCTCTGCGGTAATCGTCATTGTCCATGCAAGGAAGATCATCGTGAATAAGCGAATAGGTGTGAATAAGCTCAACCGAACAGGCAATATCAAGAATATCGTCAAGCCTGTCTCCTCCGCACATACGGTAAAATTCAAGCATAAGCACAGGTCTAAGCCTTTTTCCTCCTGCCGTAAGCGAATACTCCATAGCCTCAAGCACAATGCCCTGCAATTCAGGCTTTTCCGCTGTGAACTTCAAAATCTGTTCTTCAATTTTTTCAACATATGCGTTAAGCAAAATTTGATTATCCTTATTCATCTTCAGCAGCTCCGTTCATTGTTTTAACCGTAAGCTTTGCGTTTTCAATAGTTTTTTTGCACGCAACTGAAAGATCTATCCCCTCTTTATAGTAATCCAGCGCTTTGTCAAGGGACAGCTGATCATTTTCAAGAAGCCTGACAATTTCATTTAACCTGTTCATATTTTCTTCGAAAGTCATTGTCTATCATTCCTTTGGAAAAATTTTCACATCTGTAATTTCAGCATCAGCCTCACCGTCGCAGAAACGTATTTTCACTTTATCTCCGACTGACAGTCCTGCGGCGTTTGGCGAAAGAACCTCGTCTTTCTCAACAAGAGAATATCCTCTGTTCAGAACGTTAAAAGGACTAAGCATATTAAGCTGACTGACATATTTTTCAATGTCAAATGAAAGCAGTTCAAGACGCCTGTTCATAAGCATATCAAGCTTGTCTTTAAGTGAGTTAAAGCGCTGAGCGTCAGAGTCGAGTTTTTTTTCGGGAGATTTTGCTTTAAGCCTCATATTTGTTCTTTCAAGCTCGGAATATCTCCTGTCTATAAAAGCTGAAATATTTTTATCAAGCTTTGATTTCATAAGAATTACGGCGCCTAACATTTCCTGTTTGTCGGGTGTAGCCAGTTCAGCGGCCGCAGATGGAGTAGGAGCACGCAAATCGGCAGCATAATCGCTCAATGTTGTATCAGTCTCGTGACCTACGGCAGATATGATCGGGGTGTTGCACTCCGAAACAGCAACAGCCACCTGCTCGGTATTAAAAGGCATTAAATCCTCCAGAGAACCTCCGCCTCTTGCAAGAATAAGTGTGTCCGCACCCGATTTATCAGCGGATTTCAGAGCTGCGCAAATAGACTTTGACGCCTCCGTACCCTGAACCTGAGCCGGAAAAATCTGCACTTCACACAAAGGATATCTGCGTTCCGTAATATGCAGTATATCCTGTAAAGCCGCACCGGTAAGCGATGTGACAACTGCTATTTTCTTAGGAACAACAGGTATTCGTTTTTTTAGGCTTTCGTCAAAAACACCGTTTTTGCGGAGCTTTTCCTTAACAAGCTCTATCTGAGTATGAAGCATGCCTACCCCCAGCGGAGTTATCTCGCTTGCTATTATCTGGTATACTCCGTCACGCTCGTATACTTCAAGATTGCCCATAACAAGAACACTCATACCGTTTTCAGGTTCAAATCTAAGCTTTTGAACACTGCTTGAAAACATCACAGCCTTGACTGAACTTTCTGCGTCCTTAATGGTAAAATATGCGTGACCTGATTTATAATGTACCGCAAAATTGGATATTTCCCCCTTTACGGCAATTCCCTTGAGTTTCAGGTCAGATTTTATTTTATATGAAACATATCTGTTAAGCTGTGTAACGGTCAGCACAGAGCTCATCAAATCAGTCCCTTTCTTATTGCCGCATATATAGCAATTCCGGCGGCATTATCGCTTGAAAACTGAGGTTCTGCAAAGAATCCTCCGAAACGGTCTTCAAGCTTTTTTCTTATAATAATATCGGACATTACTCCGCCGGCAAACAATACCGGCATACATCCGTATTGCTCCAATGCATTCTTACACATTGAAGTGATTGTCTCGCAGATATAATCCAGACAGTATTTAGCCGTATCTTCTTTGCTTTCTCCGTCGGAGAGCATTTTTATACACCTGTTCTCAAGTCCTGATAAACAACAATCTGAATTTTTTAATGTAGGCTTTATTTTAAAATTACGACTGCTTTTAAGAGCAAGCTTTTCAAGTTCTGCACCGCATGGGAAAAGAAGTCCCATTTTAACGCCTATACGATCTACGCATTGCCCCGCCTTTATATCAAGAGACCTGCCTATTTCCGTTATATCGAGGATCCTTTCCGGACTAGGTCTGCATAACAGCATATCTGTTGTGCCTCCGCTGATGTGAAAAGCTAAAAAGCTTTCATCTGATTTTAGAAATTCAAGCTTGCGACAGGAATACAACGCCGCAAGAATATGTCCTATCTGATGAGAGGTCCTATATACAGGTATACCCATGGCATAAGAAATACTTTCCGCAACACTTTCTCCTACAAGGAAGCAAGGCATATATGACCCCTCCGACAGTCTGGGAGCAAACGAGTACGCCAAAGCCTCAATATCATACTTATGATCAAAAAGCTCTTCAATAAGCAAATGAAGCTGTTTCGTGTGATGAAAAACAGCTTCGGACTGCCTGAGTCCTCTTTCGCCGTTTTTAACGGGCAGCAGTTTTTTCTTGGAGATTACCTCTCCGCCTTTACTGTCATATAAAGCGCAGGATGTAGTGTAGTTACTTGTGTCAATTCCGAGGAAAAATCCCATTAGTCAGCCTTATCCTCTTTGTTGGAAGCAAGACTCTTTGCAAAAGAACCTAATACGCCGTTAACAAAAGCAATATCAGGTTCGAGCGCATATTTCTGCGTAAGTGAAACTGCCTCGCTTATAGCCACATTAACAGGAACCTTTTCATCATAAAGAGCCTCGTAAATGGCAAGCCTGAGCACAGCTAAATTTATCTTGGGAATTCTGTTGACTGTACGCTTATCGGAATACTTTGAAATAATTTCATCAAGTTCTTCCTGGCGTTCAAAAATGCCGCTTACAACGCTTTCAACTTCTTTGTCTATCAGAATTTCATTTATTTCCAAAGCCGCTTCAAAAATATCCTCCAGCAGATCCTCCTGACGGAAAAGCTTTTCAAATGACAGCAGGAATGCCGCTTCTCTTACTTCTCTTCTTTTTGCAGGCACACAAACACATCCTTTATCATAATTATGTCCAATAATAAAATTTTAACATTAACAGGAAATCGGTATAACACAGCAAAGCTGACCGCTGCATATTTATGCAGCAGCCAGCCTTATTCTTCAAAATGTACACCGCAAACTGTGACATTAACTTTTGCTACCGTAAGCCCCAGCATGGTCTGAACTGAGCTTTTGACCTTTTCCTGGATCTCTTCTGCTGCGGCAACTGCCTTGGTGCCGCTTTCAAGAATTATTCCGATAGAAACTGATAGTACATCGTCTACAAGTCCTATTCTTATATTGCCAAAGCTTTCCTGCCTCAGCCAGATCTGGCGGGGCGTTTTCATAACAGGTGCAATTCCGTACACTCCTTCGATCTCAGCGATCGAGTTAGTTATTATCTGCGCCACGACATCTTGGCTGATATGCAGAGACTTCTCGATTCTCTTAGGAACTTCAGTCATACATAAAACCTCCCGGCATAAATCCTTTTAAATACTTATATGTATATTATAGCATATTTTTGCACGGGTTACAAGTATTTTTCAGGATTTTTTTCAGACGAAAGATTTTTTAAGCCACGTCGAAAATTCTTATGTTCTCGGCAGGCACTGAAACCTCGCTTAACAAAATATCCTTTATCTGAGCAGCCTCGCTTGCCACAAGCCCCTCAGAACCTGATTTAACAACAATATTGGCATTTTCGCCGTCAAGATAGCAAACACAATCTGTAAATCCTGCCGCCTTGACAAGAGTTTCTATCTTAGTTTCGGACTCCATAAGCCCAGTCATTACTGCGGCTTCCTCTGTAGCTACAGCTTTTTCTTCGTCGGTAGCGTCTCCTCCGCCGATAATGCTTTTTAGAGTTTCTTCCGCCTCGTCTCTTGCAGTCATTCGATCAATTCTTGCCTGCGCAAAATAGTCTTCTGCCTCGGTTGTGCTTACTAGCTCAGCGTCGCCGTAATTAACGCTTTGTTTTTCAACCTTGCCTGTGGACTTGATCTCATTTCCTGTTGAAGATACCGCATAGTTTATATAAACAGCGATACCCAGCATAAGGGTCATCCCGGCAAGAACTATCTGTTTTTTCCCGATAATAAAGCTTGGTTTTTTCATAGTAGATACCTCTCTTGTAATTTAATGTATTTTTTCCTCTACGCAAATCTTACTTGAGGACAAATTAAGTGCTGTTGAAACAGCCTTTATTACCCTTTCGTTTACCTGAACGTTACCTCCTCCCTCGCATACTACAACCACACCGTTTATCTGCGGTTTAATGATTTTCCTTACTAATGCCTGTTTTTCACCGTCCTTTTCTGTAAAAACTATGTTGTTTTCATATTTATCGCTTATTCGCTCACTGTCCGTATCATTATATCTGCTTACATTTTCAGCATAAACGTATTCGGTAGTTCCCTCTACCGTTATCATTACCTTACAATCTCCTACCCCTTGTATTTTGGACAGCAATTCTGTTAATTCATTCTGTATCTGCTGTTTGTAAAGCTCTGTTTCATCATCTTGCGTAGTAACGGATTGACTTTCATTTAACTCAGCTACGGCGCCCTTATCGGGAATTAGCTCCGACAACAGTATAAGAAGCATACCCGCAATACCGATTACAAAAAGGATTTTAGTTTTATTTTTACCCGAAAAGGTTTCCTTAATTCTGTTCAGATTGATCCCAAATTTCATTTTCATCCTCCGATATGTACTCTGTTTCAAGCTGCGGAAGGTCTTCTTTTATCAGAGCGTCGGCGTCGCTTTGCTGTGAATAGTCCGCCAGATAAATTACCGCCTTGTCCGCTGAGATCTCATCTTTATTAATACTCATCTGAAAATCTATTTTGTTTACCTCAATATTATTACTATTAAGCTTTTCTATAAAATATTCCTCATAGCTGGCACAAGCACTGTCAAGAATGGCATTATCAGTACCGTATTCAAGCTGCCGCTCATAATATGAGCTTTGCTCGTCAATAGTAAATTCATCGAGTGAAAGTTTGAATCCGCTGTCGGTAAAAGGCGTCATCACAGCCAACAATGTTATAATTCCAAGAATAATATTAAGTTGATTTTTTGAACTGCCCTCAGGAGCGGCTATATCCGCAAGCATACTGATTATTCCCATTATGCAGGCTGTAAAAACAGCGGTCTTTACTGTGTCCATGGCTAGCCTCCCGCAGCGGTTTTCATTATAACGGACGTTGCTATTACAAAGGCAACGGCAAAAGCTATTAAAATACTTAATCCTATAGATAAAACAGAATTCGTGCTTTTGAGAAACTCCGCCGTTTCGCGCTGACCAAGCAGATCGTTTGCTATTCTGCCAAGCCATATTGTAATTTTAATTGCCATAATGGTGATTATCGGTTTTATGGCTGTTATAAATACAACAATAATTCCGATACTGCCAACGCTTGCTTTGATAACGCCCATACTTCCTCTTACAGCGGATAAAGCCTCGGAAATAGAGTTCCCAATAACAGGTATAAAGCTTGCGGCTGTAAACCTGAGAGTTCTGACTGCAAGATTATCAGCTGCCGCACCTGTGGCTCCCTGAATACTCAAAAGCCCCATGAATAGTGTCATAACTGTGCTTAGTCCCCAGGTCGTAAGTCTTTTTACGGAATCGGCAATTCCGGCAAATTTCAATTGTGGATTTACTGACGAAACAAGTGTTACCGCAAGAACGACTGACAAAAAAGGTATGAGTATTTGGGACGTAACGACAGCCATTGCTTCACATAAAAATAAAGTCATCGAACCATAGCACCCTGCTCCGGCAGGGCTTCCGCCGGCAGTAAGCACGCTCACATAAATCGGTATGTATGAGATCATAAATCTATTCATACTCTCAATGCCGTTATTAAGTGTCTGAAAGCTTTCGGAAATCGTATCTGTCATGATGATGATAGCCGATAATATACACATCACATTGTATACCCTGTCCAGATTTCCGCTTTGCGCAGACATTCCTCTTATAGCAGCACATACTATGGATACTGCAAGAATTTTTCCTAGCATCACTGCCGGCTTTTTCAGGCTGTCCGAAAAAAACAAAGCAATAGACGACAACACGCTTTTTATGCTTATATCAGTAATTGAAGATGAATTCTCAACAGATATATCCTCATCTTCAAGATACTCTGTAACATCAGGATCTGCAGATCTTTCCAGCTCATCGTTTATTTCGCTGACTATCTGCGAAAAATCGTCAGACTGCTCTGCATAAGCCGCAGGAGCAAGAAAAATAAAGAACACAGTCAGAATTGCTGCAATAATCGTCTTTTTCATTTAAATTCCTCATATAAGCAAGGTTTTGACAATTTCTATCAGGGCAGAAAACAGCGGCAGAGATATGACCAGTAATGCGATTTTTCCCGCAAGTTCGGCTTGTCCTGCGAGAGCGCTCTCTCCGCAGTCTCTGCAAAAATCGCAGGTCAGCTTTGTTATGTAGCATATTCCAAGCCCTTTGAACAGAATTTTTACATACTGCTCATCAAGCTCAGCCTGATCGAAAAGATTTTTTATCTGAGCTGAAATATCTGTTAATGCATCGGCAGTAGTTATAAGCAGTACGCATGCAGCGGCTAAAATTATAACTGTTTTAATTTCTCTGCCCGTATTTTCAAGAATTTTACAGACTACTGCCGATATTATGCAAAAGCCTGAGATCATTATTATATCCATTAGTAAAGTCCGAAAATGCTCTTTATGGTTTCAAACAGATTTCCGATTTGATTGACTATCATCATAAGCACGACTATAAGACCCGCCAATGTGGTCATCATGGCTTGCTCATCCCTTTCGGCTCGCTTCAGAAGCTGATTTAAAACAGCCACTATTATGCCTATAGCAGCAATTTTAAATATGAAATCTATATCCATTTTGCACCGTCCTTTCCATTAGCTATATGAGCATCACGGCTAAAAATGCACCCGATAGAAATCCCAAGGCTCTGTAAAGCTTACAATGACGTGAACAGCGCTCTTTTTCGTCTTCAAGAACTTTTTGGACCTCGCATATAATCAAATCCGTTTTTGCTGACTGGCCTTTCAGATCAGTTGATCCGAACTCTCCGAAATATTCTCTCAGCTTGCTTTTTATATTATCAGGGAGGCTGCTTTCCTCGAAAACAAAGCTTTTATCAGTAATATTCTTACTGAAGTTGATAATATCACCGAATTTTTCCTTATCAAGCCTTGCTATAATCTCATCAGTTGACAGAAAGTCAGATGTAAGGTAAATTCCTATCTGATGCAGCATATTGAGTGCAATATCCAGCTCGCTAGTTCGTTTCAAAAGCTTGTCAGAAGCTGAAAAACCCGCTGCGGAGCAAGCAAAAATCAACAATATACTACCTGTCAGCTTAAGCATAGATATTTCCCGAATTTTTTTACGTTAATAACCTGTCCCAGCCGTTGACGATCTCCAAGCATTATAGCTATGTCGAAAGCTCTGTATTCTATCAGCTTCGAGATAACGGGCTTGTTAGAAAGTTCCTCAAAATTCTCACAATGACAGGTAGCGATAATTTTTACTCCCGAATTCAGTGCGTATACAAGCGCTTTAAAGTCCTCATCTGCTCCTATCTCGTCACACACTATTACCTCGGGAGACATAACTTTTACCGCAGTAATTATGCCGTCATACTTGCCGTATCCGTCAAAAACATCAGTCATAACGCCAACGTCATTCTGAGAAAAGCCCTTATATGCGGCTGCGATCTCACATCGCTCGTCAATAAGCGAGACTCTGCGAGAATTACCTGTCAGTCGTGTCAAATCCCTCAAAACAGTTGTTTTACCACATGAGGGCGGTCCCGCTATAAGTATGCTCGCACATTTTTCAGAAATAAAACTATTGTATATTTCTAATCCGCAGTTTTTGATCTCGTGAGCGATTCTGATATTTACAGAGGATATATCCTTTATATTTTCTATGCAGAAATTATTTTCGGGATTTAAAGCCGCAGTCCCGCAGAAACCTACACGGCTTCCGCCTTCTATTGTTATGTAGCCCTGACACATCTCACGCTTGTGACTGTGGATTGAATTTCTGAAAGCATGTAGTATCACTGCGTCTATGTGTTCTTTGCCGACTCTGATCTTATCAGTACTGCATAAAGAAAATTCCTCAAATCTGTCTCTTGCAGCGGGAGCTTTTCCCAAACGCAAACGTATCTCTGTCAGTGTATTTCTTCTTGCGCTTGAAAGAGAATACAAAACGGATTTTATATCCTGCGGAAGAATTTTTGCTGCCATATCAAGCCTGCTAGTCTGCACTGATATCATTCGATCACTCTCCTTTGGCTTGTCCTGTTTTATAATATGCCGTCCTGATTTATCTTATGACTTATTGAACAGTTTGATAACAATAAAATTGTGCAAAAATTATATCATATAAACTTGAATTACCGATCAATATGTGATATAATTAAAATATATGTATGTGTTAAAACACATATTACAAAAGAAAAGGAGAATAAAATTATGCAGACAAAACTCAGTGAACAACAACTCAAGGTACTTAATATGTCCCAAAGTATTATGAAAGAGGTAAAAAAAGTTATAATAGGCAAGGACGATATTATTATCAAGGTTTTGCTCTCGATTCTTGCGGGCGGTCATGTGCTTATTGAAGATATTCCTGGTGTTGGTAAGACTACCCTTGCAGTTGCACTGTCAAAAGCTCTGTCTCTCGATTATAAGAGACTTCAGTTTACGCCTGATGTTCTTCCTACGGACGTTACAGGCTTTACAATCCTTAACAAACAGACTCAGAAGTTTGAATATAAACAGGGTGCAGCACTTACTAATCTGTTTCTTGCGGACGAAATAAACAGAACGTCCTCAAAGACTCAATCAGCTTTGCTGGAAATCATGGAGGAGGGAAAGGTCACTGTTGACGGTGTGACCAGAAAGGCTCCGGATCCCTATATTGTAATTGCTACACAGAACCCTATCGGTTCAATAGGCACTCAAATGCTGCCCGAATCGCAGATGGACAGATTTATTGTTCGTCTGACTATGGGATATCCAAATCTCGAAAGTGAGATCATGATGCTTAGATCTAAGCAGAACCTTATTCCCGTAGATGATGTCAGATCGGTAGTTACAGCGGAAGATATTATTGCCGCACGTAAAGAAGTTGAAAACATTTATGTTGCCGATCAGGTATTTAAATATATTGCTATGCTTGCTGCGGCTACAAGAAATCATCAGTATATCAAGCTTGGTCTTTCTCCGCGCGGTACTATCGCTTTGCTAAGAATGACGAAAGCAACCGCTTTGTTAAAAGGCAGGGATTATGTTATTCCTGATGATGTCATTTACACTTTTAAAGATGTTGTGCTGCACAGAATAGTACTAAACTCCAAGGCTAAAATAAATGGCGTTACGGGAGAGCAGGTCCTCAAAGATATAGTCGCTTCGGTAGAAGTACCGAGAATAACGAAATAAGCGGAGGTTTTAAAACCAATGGCTGTATTATACTTTATACTGTTTATTTCCTCATTCTTCTTCTATATATTGTACAAGCCTGCTTTTTCGTTTTATCTGTTCTCATTTTTACTGCTGATACCTATTATACTTTTTTGTATCGGGAAATATATGTCTAAGCGTATTAAGGTCAGCTTTGTTACAGTACAGAAATCGGCAAGCAGGACTTCTAAAATCCCGCTTGTACTGAAAATAACAAACACGACACGTTTTCCTGCGGCTAATCTTATAGTGGAGATCGAGTATTTTAATACTCTTGATAAAAAGAAAAATATAATGAAAATAAATACTCCTGTTTTTCCTCAGGAATCACAGTATCTTACACTGCATGTTTCAGGCGTACACTATGGGACAATAAAAATGATTATCAAAAGGTGCAGAATTGTGGATATGCTCAAGCTTTTCAAATTCAAAGTCAAATATCCTCCAAGCGAGGAAATTTTCAAAGAAAGCACTTTTACTATAGTTCCCGATTATATTTCACTGGACAATAAAATCGACAATTATTCAGAAATGGGCCTTGAAACTGACGAATATTCAAAGACTGTCAAGGGCGATGACCCGTCTGAGATTTTTGATATTCATGAATATCAGGACGGCGATAAGATCAGCCGAATTCATTGGAAGCTGTCCGCTAAACAGGGAAAGACTATGGTCAAGGATTATTCGCTTCCCATATCCAATTCGATAATACTTGTACTGGATTTAAATATAGAAAATAACCGCGAAGGATTTCTTGCAAAATATGATACTCTTATTGAAACCGCTGCGTCTGTTTCAAATTATCTGATAGCTAATGAAACGCCTCACAAGGTTATCTGGTTCGACTCTGTTAAAAATCAGCTGGTCAAGTTAAGCATAAATGATGAGGAAACTCACAGAATGCTTGTTAATATGCTTTTACAAGCTGCTATATATACAGAGAAGGATCTATCTCTCATCAGTTACATCAACGAAACCGAAAGATATAAATGCGGACACCTAATGTATTTTTCATCGTCATACAATCCTAATCTTACGTCTGTTATGGACGATAACGAGCTTGCTTATAAATATTCGTATATGCTCGTAACTGCGGACAAGTCCGAGAATCCGGGGATATATGATGAGTTTGCGCAGGTAGTACCCATTAAAACGGGATTAGTGGCTGAGTCTATTCAGGATATTTGTTTCTAAGGGTGACAACAATATGAAAAAAAATACAAACAAAGATATAGGTCTTATGAGCGACAGCGGGATTTGCATCGACGGAGATATTCTGCTTAGTTGTGAGCACGAGCATACGGACAGGGCGTATCTTCCCATGAGGATAATACTTGCATTTATGGCTACGTTCTGTACAGCGGTAATGACAGAGAATTTTCTCCGTACTGATATGCTTTCATCCGTGCTGTTTCTCTATACAATTATATATACATCGTCTTTGGGGCTTCTAAAATCCAGATACACAATAATCAAGGTATGCGCTGCTGCTGCATCCATATTGGAACTTGGATCTATACTGATGAAATTTGAAAAAGTTTATATCGGATCATGCATAGCTGTATGGAAGTATATGACAAGAGCAGGTTTGCCTGCAAGTACGCTCGGAGCAAAGCTTACAGACAGTATAATGGAACAGCAGCACGAATATATTTTCTGTCTATATGAGGCGTTGATTTTTTTTATTGCTGTTGGAGCGGTTATTGCTTGTGTATACAGAATTGACTTCCCTTTGCTGTTTATTTTTACATTCCCTATATTTGAACTAGGTATGTACTGGGGCTGGGAAGCTACAGTTCCAGCGGTGATCGGACTAATAACAAGCTGGATAACTGTACTTACTATGCATATTATCAATCATACCACTAACAAAGCCGGAAGAAAAAATACATTTGCAGTTCATGAAAGAAAAAAGACTTTCTTTTTTACTTCCAATAATGCGAAAGCGTCGTTCTATCCTGTGTTTATGAGATTTGCAGCTCTGCTTACAGTTGCTGTTTTTATTGTAATAGTATTGTTTTCAACGTTAACGGGTTTTGTACGTCCTAAAATATTTGATGTATACAGAACAAATATTTCAAGAGCCGTGTCAAATTTTTCGCTTTCTAATTTAAGCAATGCTTTGGCTGACTACGACGGAGGATTCGATCTTTTCGGCGTTCAGACTGTAGGCGGCACAAACGGCGGAGTTCTGGGAACTTCTGAAGGTATAAGCTTCAACGGTTCAACTGCTCTTAAAATCAAATCGGGGAAATTTGACTGTACTATGTACCTCAGAGGCTATGTTGCCGGCGTTTACGAGGACAATCGTTGGAATCCGGTCGACAACAGCAAGGAGCTGAAGGAAATATCCAAGCTTTTTGAAAACGAAGATCTCTGGTGTCAGGATTATAATTATGCTGCGGCAAGACAAAAACAAATTCCGATACTTGAAAATTCCATAGATAGCATGGAAATAACTGTAAAAAGCGCAAGCAAGAAATTTGTCTATGCTCCATACGGAACAAGATATACTAGTACAGAATATTCAAGTAAAAATGAAATGGAACCTTATCTTGAATCATATATATGGCTTAACAAGTTTACCTATGAACTTCCCTATTATGATTATGCATCGCTTGGATTTAGCAGTTGGCAGGATATACAAAATCAGATTTTAGGGTACGATAATGCAGAATATCCCGAACTTACCGAAGCAATGGAGCGTTATGAGGATTTTGTTTGGAATAACTATACCGAATATGTCGAGCTTGAATCTCTGGAAAATGCGTACAACGATATTGTAAATAATTATTTGGACGGATATGCCGTTGGACACGATTATAAGACAGTTTACCAGGCTATCAAAACTTATTTTTCGGATAATTACACATATACCATTACACCCGGCGCTACGCCGAGCGGAGAAGATTTTATAGATTACTTTCTCACAACGCAAAAAGAAGGATATTGCAGTTATTTTGCGACTGCCGGAGTTGAACTTCTCAGAATGTTCGGTTATCCCTCGCGTTTCGTGGAGGGTTATATGGTGCTGTCCAGTCAGCAGACACAGCCGGACGATGACGGACGATACAGTGTAACTGTTACAGACAGAGCCGCCCACGCATGGGCTGAGGTCTTTATATCTGGCTGCGGCTGGATGCCTGCTGAGTTCACTCCCGGTTATGAGAACAACAATCCAAATATGGACGAAGAAGAGAAAGATCCCGGTTCTGTAGTTACATCCACTACAACTACAAAGGTCTCCTCACCTGAGAACAGTTCTATTGACGCATCACAAACCACAAAGGTCAACGGTTCTGGCGGTACAGCATCCACTAGCAGTAATAATGGAAAATCGTCTGGAGGATCCGGAACAGGAAAAGTTACTTCTGTGTCAAACGGAAATAATTCAAGCACATATAACGGCACAACAAGAAAAGTATCTGCGGCTGTGACTTCAAAATCGCATGAAAGCAAACCAATACCCACTGGCGTTAAGGCGTTACTTATGATGATTTTTGTCTTGGCAGTGATTTGCGTATTGCTCGTATTGCATAGAGATATTAAGCTGAAAACTATGAAAGAAAAATGTTCTGCTGATAATCTCAATGAACGCGTACTGGATATTTTCAGATATTCGCTGAAATATTTGTCTTTGCTTGGTATTGAGAGCAGTAAAAATATATCTGATTTACAGCTTTGCGCAGTTCTTCTTGAAAAATGCCATGAAAAACACATAAATAATCTTGACGATAAGCTTCAAGAGCTTTGCGACATAGCTATATGTGCATTTATGAGCGACAAGAGTATTTCCTATGAGCAAGCTGACAGAGCGGCTGAAATATTCAGCTTTATTTCGGAAAACGTCGTACCTTCGCAGCTAAGTAAAACAGGTATGATTTCGGCAAAATGGATATGGTGTTTATATTGACAGATATGAAAGGAATTGTTTATTATGGCAAAAAAGAAAAAAGAAAAGTATGGTAATCCTGAAAAAAACATAGCAGCCAGAAAGGCTAAGGAGGCGGCTGTTCAGGCTAAAGAAAAGGCTAATGACGGCTTTGAAAAATCATCAAAGGCATTTGCTCCTGCTGATGTCGGTGAAAAGTCTATGTTTATGAGAATTCTTGTGCTTGCCATTGCTGCGGTTATGGTTTTGGGCATAGTTGTAGGGGCGGTGCTGCTGTAATGGTACACATCGGTAATAGTTGGGACGGTATTCTTGCTGAGGAGTTTAAAAAAGATTACTATCTCAAGCTCAGAGAATTTCTGAAACGCGAGTATGCTCAGTATCACGTTTATCCAAATATGTATGACATTTTTAATTCTCTGAAATATGCGGCTTATGAGGACGTAAAAGCAGTCATTATCGGTCAGGATCCTTATCACGGTCCCGGACAGGCTCATGGATTGTGTTTTTCGGTAAAAGCTGGAATTACACCTCCGCCGTCACTTCAGAATATTTTCAAAGAAATGAAAGCCGATCTGGGAATTGATCCGCCGAACAACGGAGAGCTTACCGACTGGGCAAATCAGGGGGTGCTTATGCTCAACAGCGTACTTACAGTCCGTGAGGGTATGGCAAATTCTCACAGGGGCAAGGGCTGGGAGATACTTACAGACGAGATAATAAGAAAGCTCAACGAGCGTGACAAGCCGATCGCATTCATACTGTGGGGCGGAAATGCAAAAGCGAAAGCTCCGCTTATCACTAATCCCATTCACGGGATTTTCAAGGCGGCGCATCCGTCTCCCCTGTCTGCTTACAACGGATTTTTCGGCTGCCGACATTTCTCGCTGGTAAATAAATTCTTGACTGACAACGGAATTTCACCTATCGACTGGAGGATAAGTGATAAATGAACATACTGATTACCGGCGGAACAGTTTTTACCAGCCGTTATGCCGCAGAATATTTTTCAGGAAAAGGTCACAATGTCTATGTTTTAAACAGAGGATCGCGTCCGCAGTCAATGGGTGTAACGCTTATTCAACGTGATAGGCATGATCTGGGAGATATTCTGAAAGAATATGAATTTGACGCAGTTTTGGACATTACTGCATATACAAAACATGATGTTGAAACGCTTGTCAATTCTTTGGGAAAGTTTGATTTTTACATTTTAATAAGCTCCAGTGCTGTTTACCCTGAAACTCTCCCACAACCATTTAATGAAGATCAGAAGTGCGGTAATAATTCATACTGGGGAGAATACGGCATTAACAAGCTCGCCGCAGAGAGATACTTATTAGAAAAAGTGCCGAATTCTTATGTGCTCAGACCTCCTTATCTGTATGGGGAAATGAATAATCTTTATCGTGAAGCCTATGTATTTGAATGTGCGGAAAATGATATGCCTTTTTGTCTTCCTAAGGACGGCAGATTACCCTTGCAATTTTTTCACATAAACGATTTATGCAGATTTATTGAGATACTGCTCGAAACTCATCCGAAACAGCAAATTTTCAATGTGGGAAATCCACAGACTGTAAGCGCTGAACAATGGGTAAAGCTGTGTTATAAGGTTTTGAAAAAAATCCCTGAATTAATATATGCTGACAAAAGTGTTCCTCAATATGAATACTTCCCTTTCCGCGATTATGCCTATAAGCTTGACGTTTCAAAACAGCAAGCCTTATTACCTGATACCAAGGATTTATTTGAAGGTCTGTCACGATCCTATGCGTGGTATAAGAATAACAGGGATCTGGTTCGCAGAAAAAATTATATTGAATATGTCATAAACAACTTATTATAAAAATAAAAGGCAGAGCATAAAGCCCTGCTTTTTTATGACTTAATATACATACAAAGACCGAGCGTATAAACGCTCGGTCTAATTTTAAGGTATAAGTCTGTTAATATCTCTAGGGAACATAGAAGTCTCACGGATATTATTCTTGTTAAGAAGCTTCATCAGCAGTCTTTCAAGTCCTATTCCAAGACCGCCATGCGGAGGCAAGCCATACTTATGAGCCTCAAGATAGGTCTTGAAGTCGTCAGGGTCAAGACCCTGAGCCTTCATTTTAGATACTTGCTCGTCATAATCGTGAATTCTCTGTCCGCCCGAGGTGATCTCAAGTCCTCTGAAAAGTAAATCAAACTTGTAAGCCTCTCTGGGATCTTCTCTTGAATTCATAGCATAGAAAGGAGGCTTTGACGACGGGAAATGCGTTACAAAGATAAAGTCGGAATTGTACTTTTCCTTTGCGTATTTTCCAAGATTTACTTCGTCCTCGGGGTCAAGGTCAAACTTCTTTCCGTTACCCTCTACGCCTCTGAGAAGCTTGATAGCGTCCGCAAACTTAATTGACGGAACTTCTTCTACTTCCGGAATATCAGCCTCAAGAATTCTGATCTCATTCTGATAATTCTCCTTACAGTACTCAAACATTTCTTTCAGCATTGCAGTTTCCATTGCCATTACGTCATACATACTGTCAATATAACCCATTTCAAAGTCAAGACCTATATATTCATTTATATGACGTGATGTAGCGTGCTTTTCAGCTCTGTACACCGGAGCGATCTCATAAACTCTGTTGAAGAACGCTACTGCTGTCTGCTTATAGAACTGAGGAGACTGATTGAGGAATGCATGCTTGCCGAAATAATCAAGAGCAAAGATGTTAGCGCCGCCCTCTGCGCCCTGTGCTACGATCTTAGGCGAATGAATTTCGGTAAATCCGTTTTCCCTCATAAACTTGTGCATTCCGTGCACCAAGCCTTCCTGCAGCTTAAAGATAGCTCTCTCGTAAGGATTTCTCAACGAAGCAGCTCTGTTATCCAGATTAACTTCTATTGTGCAGTTTAGCTTACCCTGAGAGAT
>CAYNPW010000051.1:0-17815 GCA_964399215.1 uncultured Ruminococcus sp.
ACATACTTTGCTGTGGAAACAGCATTTTCGTCCACCAAGCAGTCGGTAGTGACGTCAATGTAATTTATGTCTTCCAACAGAGCATTTTTTATTATATCATCTATCTGAAACTGCATTAATTTCATTGTCAGTCCTCCACGTCTTTCTTAGTGATCTCTGCGTTGCCTGAGGCAATCTCGCAGGCTTCAGTCAGCACAATAAATGCAACAGTTGCGAGTGATCTTGCCTCTACATAGTCGCGGTCAATTTTATAGTTTCCGTTAATAAGATCGTTTCTGATTTGTGTAACCTTTTCAAGTCCCGTTTTAAGCTGGGAAACATCAGGCAGTACGAAATAAGCCTTCTGCATGATTTTTCTGATTTCTGTTCTGATACCTGCCGGTATATGAGGCGCATTTTCCGGTATATCAAATTCATATTCCTCCAGTTCGCCTGTGCAGCCTTTGAGATTTTCGGCAATATCCTTTGCCGCTCTTTTAGAGAATACCAGAGCTTCAAGCAGGGAATTGCTTGCCAGCCTGTTGTTGCCGTGCACCCCGGTATGTGAGCATTCACCGCAGGCGTAAAGACCTTCTATATTCGTGCGAGCGTTAGGATCGACATTGATACCGCCCATAAGATAATGCTGACAAGGGAAAATCGGTATCATATCTTTAGTCATATCATATCCCGCTTCAAGCAGATTTTCATATATCATAGGAAATCTGTTTCTGATAAACTCAGGGTCTTTATAGGAAATATCAAGATAAAAATCGTCCGAACCTGTTTTTCTCGCCTCAAAAATAATTGAATGAGACACAACATCACGAGGGGCTAGCTCCAGTCGTTTATCGTAATTGTGCATAAAGCGTTCTCCGTGACAGTTTTTCAGATATGCGCCCTCGCCTCTAACCGCTTCTGAAATGAGAAAGCACTCCCTTGTATGTTTGTTGTTAAAAGCAGTTGGGTGGAACTGAATATAACTTAAATGCTTGATCTGCGCACCTAGATCGTATGCCATAGCTATGCCGTCGCCTGTGGCAATAGCGGAGTTTGTCGTAAATTCGTAAACTCTGCCGATACCTCCCGTAGCGAAAATAGTACGGCGGCAGTTGTATGTTGTATAAGTATTATCTCTTAAAACTAAAAAGGAAAATCCTGTTTGTGTGCACTTAACGTCGCATACAACCGTATTTTCAAGGATTGTCACATTTGACATAGTTTTCACATGATCCAATAGCTTGATTTCTATCTCGTATCCCGTAGCGTCCTTGTGGTGAAATATTCTGTGCATACTGTGACCGCCTTCAAGTGTGCGGTGATATTCTCCGTCTGGAGTTTTGTCGAAATCTACGCCGAGTTCTATGATTCTGGCAAGGTTTTCTGCCGCCTCGTTAACAAGAATATCCGTAGAAACAGGATCGTTTTCAAACCCGCCTGCAACAAACGTGTCATTTTTGTGCTTTTCCGGACTGTCCTCAGGACTGTTATACACTCCGGCAATTCCGCCCTGAGCAAGCGCGGAGTTACACAGAGTACTTTCACGTTTGGAAAGTATCAGTATATTCATGTCGTCAGGCAGATTAATAGCTCCATATAATCCTGCGACACCACAGCCTGCAATAATTACGTCAAAATCATTTTTCATTAAAAACCCTTCTTTTGTCATAACCTAAGCTAAACATAATCAGTAACCATATAACAGTTTACGTTTTTATGATATACTTATTTTATTATATCACACTACTGAACAGATTTCAACATTAATTTTACAATTCTCACAGAGTTTTTACAATATAAAACGCTTATCTTAACATTTTTGATTTTGGATATTTTAATTGAAAAATCGATATAAAAGAAAAGCACGATAAAAACCGTGCTAAAAAATCGTAATAATTTGCTGATTATCTGCTCTGCACATTATTCAGAGCTGTTAATTTCCGTGTTAACCGTCATACTGTATTTTATATTCTCTGACATCAGTTCAGATTGTTTAAGCGATTGATTTTCATCTCTGTCGTCTCTTGCAATATTACGCTGTCTGCAAGTTTCCAAAGGACAGTATACTTCAACAATGTCCAAGGGATTATCTTTCAGTATAGTCAATAACTGCTGATAATGAGGTTTGATCTCTTCTCGTTCTACCAGAATGCCGTCGATAAGTACATTTTTACACATATCGTAATACAGCTTAGCTGTATGATTCATCATAATTATTACTTAGCTAAGATATTTCCAGTAATTTTCATATAAAAATTTATCGCCCCATTTCCTGAAACAAATCGTTTGCAACCGCGAAAAAATATATATCGTCACGCTTTTTAAGCTCCCCGACTATTGATGTTTTTCCGAGCTTGTTACACCGTTAAGAAATATAATCCTGCCTTTTTCCATTGTTTTGTACCTCCGTACATTTAGTAAGATGAAGTAAGTAATAACATATTATAAATGATCTTGTCAATAAAAATAAAGTCACTTTTGACCCTATATCAAAAGTGACTTTAAATTTATCTGATTATTTTCCGTAATAAGCCTTGAGATACATTTCCTTGATCTCGCTCATAAGAGGATATCTCGGGTTTGCGCCTGTGCACTGATCGTCGAAAGCGTCCTCAACCATTTGATCGAGAGTGTCAAGGAACTTCTGCTCGTCAATGCCATAGTCCTTAATTGTCCTTTTAATGCCGACCTTTTCCTTGAGCTCCTCGATCTTGGCGATGAACTTTTCAAGTGTGTCCTCGTTATTCTTGCCTACAATACCGAGAGCGTTAGCGCATTCGCAGTATCTTTCCAATGTGTGAGGGAATTCATACTGTGAGAATGTACCCATTTTTCGAGGTGTCGGATCTGCATTGAAACGCATTACATAAGTGATAAGCAGAGCGTTTGCAACGCCGTGTGGCAGATGATGATATGCTCCCAGCTTGTGAGCCATAGAGTGGCAAACACCGAGAAATGCGTTTGCAAAAGCCATACCTGCCATAGTAGAAGCAGTAGCCATTCCTTCACGGGCTTTTACATCTGTCTGACCGTTTTCATAAGCGGCAGGAAGGTTCTTGAAAATAAGCTGCATTGCGCGGATAGCAAGACCGTCTGTATAATCGGTTGCCATTACGGAAGCATAAGCCTCAAGAGCATGAGTCAAAGCGTCAATACCGGAAGCAGATGTCAGTCCCTTTGGAGCGGACATCATCATATCTGTGTCAACAATAGCCATGTTAGGCATAAGCTGATAGTCTGCGAGAGGATACTTTGTACCTGTTTTCTCATCGGTAATAACCGCGAAAGGAGTTACCTCTGAACCTGTTCCCGATGAGGTAGGAATTGCAATAAAGTAAGCCTTTTCACCCATTTTCGGGAATGTGTAAACTCTCTTTCTGATGTCGATAAAGCGCATAGCCATATCGAAGAAGTCAGCGTCAGGGTGCTCATAAAGTACCCACATTATCTTTGCGGCGTCCATAGCCGAGCCTCCGCCGATAGCAATAATAGTATCAGGCTCAAATGCTCTCAGCTGCGCTACGCCTTCTAATGCACATGCAAGAGTTGGATCTGGAGCAACGTCAAAAAATGTTTCATGGAGAATTCCCATTTCGTCAAGCTTGTCAGTGATTGGCTTAGTGTATCCGTTCTTGTAAAGGAACTGGTCAGTCACTATAAATGCCTTTTTCTTGCCAAGTACATTTTTTAACTCGTCAAGTGCAACAGGCAGGCAGCCTCTCTTGAAAAAAACCTTTTCAGGCGCTCTGAACCAAAGCATATTTTCTCTCCTCTCTGCTACTGTCTTAACGTTAAGCAGGTGTTTGATACCTACGTTTTCCGATACGGAGTTTCCTCCCCAAGAGCCGCAGCCCAGAGTAAGGGACGGCGCAAGATTGAAGTTGTAGAGGTCTCCGATACCGCCGTGAGAGGAAGGAGTATTTACAACGATACGGCAGGTCTTCATTCTGGCAGCATATGCGTTTATCTTGTCAGTCTCAGTCTTGGCGTTAACATAAAGTGAGGAAGTATGACCGTAGCCGCCGTCCTGAACAAGTCTGTCAGCTTTATTCATAGCGTCCTCAAAGTCTTTAGCTTTGTACATTGCGAGAACAGGAGAGAGTTTTTCATGAGCAAATTCCTCAGAAATATCAACAGACTCAACCTCTCCTATAAGGATCTTTGTATCCACAGGAGTCTCAACTCCCGCAAGCTCAGCGATCTTATGTGCAGGCTGACCAACGATCTTTGCATTCAATGCGCCGTTTATGATGATCGTCTTTCTTACCTTTTCGGTTTCCTCATCATTTAGCAGGTAACAGCCTCTTGCCTTAAATTCTTTTTTCACTTCATTATAGATAGTCTTGTCAACGATAACCGACTGCTCAGAAGCACAGATCATTCCGTTATCAAAGGTCTTAGAATGAATAATTGAATTAACAGCCATTTTTATATCCGCAGAAGCGTCAATAACTGCAGGGACATTTCCGGCGCCTACGCCCAGTGCAGGCTTACCGCTTGAATAAGCGGCTTTAACCATTCCGGGACCTCCGGTTGCGAGAATACAGTCGCACTCAGCCATAACAGTCTGAGTCATTTCCAGAGACGGTACATCTATCCAACCGATGATTCCCTTAGGAGCGCCGGCTTCCACGGCAGCCTCAAGTACAATTCTTGCAGCCTCGATAGTTGATTTCTTGGCTCTTGGGTGAGGGCTGATAATTATACCGTTTCGTGTTTTAAGACAGATCATTGTCTTGAATATTGCAGTTGAAGTAGGGTTGGTTGTAGGAATTACAGCAGCGATGACGCCGATAGGCTCAAGTACCTTTTTGGTGCCGAATGCTGCGTCTTCTTCTATAATACCGCAGGTCTGTACATTCTTATACTTGTTGTAGATGTATTCGGCAGCATAATTGTTTTTTATTACCTTATCTTCTACAACGCCCATACCTGTTTCTTCAACAGCCATTTTTGCAAGGGGGATTCTTGCCTTGTTGGCAGCGATAGCAGCAGCCTTGAAAATTTTGTCAACCTGCTCCTGAGTATAGGTAGCGAAAATTCTCTGAGCCTCTCTGATTTCATTGAGCTTAGACTTGAGTGCGTCAAGACTGTCAACGAGAATTGTTTCCTTCTTAGCCATAAGATTAACCTCCGTTATAATTGTTGATTTAAGTTGCCTTATCGTAATTACATTATACAAGATTGTTAAATAATTGTCAATCTATTTATTTAACAGCTTTTCAACTATTTTTAGCGCAATTATTATATAATATACACAAATGATAAAATCAGTTTTATGGAAATTTACTGAAAACATACTGTTATTTTCCACTGTAATGCCGGAATATATTTTTATGTGTATTTATTCTTGTGGTAAAAGAGGATAATTATATTAATAAAAATAGAATAAAACAATAACAAATAATAAATATTTGTGAAAATAACGAAAACTACTGGACAATTCAAAAAAATAGTAGTATAATATAAACAGTAAATACAATATGCTCATTTAGGTGATTTTATATAAGTAATCATCAGCATAAAACTTGTATATACTTCAATTTTAATTAAAAGGAGAATTTTTATGGAACTGAAAAACTTTATTGCACACGGCGATATTTATGACATCTATGAAAGTGACGGAAAATCTGTCAGAGTTTATAATAAGCCTGAGTATAAGGAAAAGTGTCTCTATGCAGCGCTCACTCACGCAAGAGTTGAAACTACACTTGTCAATTCATTCATTAAAATGCCTACATTGCATGAGGTATCTGTTGTGGACGGCAAGTGGGCTATCTCCTACGATTTTATTCAGGGTAAGACCTTGCAGGAACTCATGGATGAAAATCCTGATAAGATCGATACATATCTTAATCAGCTTGTAGATATTCAGTGCGAGATACACGCTCAGTATATGCCCTTGCTTTCTAAGTTAAAGGATAAGATGACCAGACAGATCAAATCGCTGGGAGTTATTGATGAGATCAAGAAATATGAATTGCTTACCAGACTTGATTCTATGCCAAAGCACATCAAACTTTGTCACGGTAATTTTGAGCCTAAGAATATTATTATCAATGACGAGGGAACGTATGTGATCAACTGGGGCGCTGCAAGGCAGGGAAATGCTTCTGCCGATGTGGCGAGAACTTATTTGCTGTTCTGTCTGAAAAATCCGGAGCTTGCAGAAAAATATCTTGATAAGTATTGCGTGAAGAGCGGTACATCTAAACAATATGTACAGGCATGGCTCCCTATCGTTGCGGCGGCGCAGCTTTTAAAGGGCAGTGATGATGAGAAAGAACTGCTTATGAAATGGATTGATGTTGTGGATTACGAATAATACTTTGTGCATACTGTAATAGTTTTGTAAAGTGTATTTGTGCATAAACAACAAAAATATTTTTCCCCCGATTATGATGTTTTGTCATTATCGGGGGATTTTTATGACATTTTTGTAACTAGTATTTACAATGTAAAATGTGTGTGATATAATCAGTAACTGACTGAAATAGATATGGTAATAATATATTTATGTATAAAATCTGAGGAGGTCATTATGAAAAAGCTAACTGCAATTATAATAGCACTTTCTACAGCCGCTGTCTTATGTTCCTGCGGCAGCGTTGATTCTAATAAAAATTCTGCTGAAAAAGCTGAAAAATCCGAAGTTGTGACAACTGCTCCCAATGATGATATTGTTACTGAAACTTTTACGCTCCCGTCAAGGGAAACCTTTGCAAAGGTTCCGGATGAGGCGTCACAATCGTTTGATTATGTGATAAGATCCGTGAAGAAAACATATCCTGTTACTGAAAAGGGCGCTACAAGACTTTACGGTTATCTTGGTGAAGAGGACATTAACGAATGCAAGTGCTACATTTTTGCTGTATATGACAAGAAAGAGGATGTTCATACCGAAGTTGCAACAGTAGCAGTTACTGAGGACAGCAGTGAGATATATGTATATAATAGTGAACTTTCTGTCTATGAATCGCTTGAAACTTCTGAGAATGATAGTTCTTCTAATGAATATCACTGGGCTGAGACAGCAAATACATCGGAAGACGTTACTGACAGTATACATGATGATGTCACACTTTCATCTGAAACCGAGGCTTTAAGTGATGACGGCATTTCATTGAACGCCGAGGAAAGCTCTGAAACTGATAATTCATTGAGTTACGAATAAAAAATTACGCCGCAAATGCAGTCTTTGCGGCGTTTTTACTTTTGCATGGAACTAATTTTCTGTATTTGTTTTGCCTGAGTTTTTATCAGGAATATTTATATTCGCACCGTATGTAAGCGTCAGCAGGCTGTCGCCTAGGTGTACGTTTTCCACGATAATTCCCTCATAATCTATACTCAAATCATAATGTGAAAAATTCCAGAATGCTTTGACTCCTAATTTTACCAGCTTATCGGCGATCTTTTGGGTGTTGGCTTTGGGAATACAGAGCACTGCGACAACGGGGGAATGCTCAAGGCAAAAATCTTCTATCTCGTCAGTATGCTTTATGGGAATTTCGCCTATTCTACTGCCTATCAGCTTTGGATTTACATCGAAAATACCTGTAAGGTGACAGCCTCTGGTCTCAAAATTTATGTGCAAAGCAATAGCTTTTCCAAGATTTCCTGCTCCTATTAGAATTGTATCAAAGTTTCTGTCTACGCCAAGTATTTTGCCTATTTCACTTCTGAGACTTTCAACATGATAACCATATCCCTGCTGTCCGAACCCTCCGAAGCAGTTTAGGTCCTGTCTTATCTGAGAAGCAGTAAGCTTCATTTTTTCCGAAAGTTCACGGGAGGATATCCTCTCGATCCCTTGTTTTTGGAGTTCCCCGAGAAATCTGTAATATCTTGGCAGACGTTTAATGACCGATGCCGAAATAGAACCGTCCTTTGACATTTTACATACCCATTCCTTTATAATATAGCCGGATTGATAAATAAATAACAATCTATGATTAATATAATAACATTAAAATAAAGCTTTGTCAAGACGCAGACAAAATTTTATTCTGGAAGCTGTTTTAGTAATTACTAATAAGAAATAAAAAGAAATGTTGGTAAAAGAAACATAACTGGAGTTGTGAACACGGCGAATACCAAAGCGATCTTTCTTTTAATACCGTTGTCAAGAGAGGTTTTATTAAACGCAAATTTTTTATCTAATTTGAAAATAATTACAGAAGAGACTGTCATACATAAAAGGGTGTATAGCAATGCAAAAATATTTCCCCATGGGTTATAGCTTATGCAAAAACTGATGTTATGAAGTCCTATTGTATCAAAAATAAAAGTTTCTCCTATCATGAGCATACCTCCGGCAATATCGCCTATCAGCCCGAAAAAGAAAATTCTTACAATAGATTTTTTCCATATTTCCTTTTTGAACTCTAATCTCCTTATATGTAAATATAGCAAAAGTATAATAGAGTCTATCAGAAAATTACCGACAATTACCGGTATCCAAGTAATTGGAAAGATTATTAAAAGCCATATAGGGAACATCAAATCATATAATCGCACATCTTTTTTCATAAGATCATCTCCTCTTAGATCATATTACTCAAAAAAAGTATTATTTTTAATATAGTGTAATTATACACTATTTGATGCGTTCTGTCAATATCATTAAAGAATAAACGTGTTAAAGGTTTAGATAGAATGATTTTAATACGCCGCAAACTGGCTGTTATGATTTTTTAGAACCGTTTTTATGATCATATTAATAAAATTTAACAAAGCAACCCAATTTTGCATAAAATAAAGCATATCAATTCAGGAGGTATGCTTATGTCGGAAAAATACTTTTTAGGTGCAATGACTCAGTATGGTTTTTCTACTGAGTTGGGAAGTATAATTGAAAATCCGGATTATTTTACTTATATTTTAAAAGGCGGAGCCGGAACAGGCAAGTCCTCGCTTATGAAAAAAATTGCCGCTGAATTTGAGGACACTCAGGAAATTATAAGATTTTACTGTTCTTCAGACCCCAATTCTCTGGACGCTATAGTTCTTACAGGTACAAAAACAGTAATTGTCGACGGAACTGCGCCGCATGTTTTTGATCCTAAATATCCTGGAGTTTGTCAGAAGATTATCAACCTTGGCGATAGCTGGAATGAGGAGGAGCTGAAAGCTAATAAAGAAAAAATTATAGCTGTTACAGATAAAAATAAATCTCTTATGTCTAGAGCAAAGAGATTTTCAACCGCACTTTCAAACGTCTGCGGAGATACCTATTTTTGCGGACTTGGTATTATTTCTTCTGAAAAACTGGAAGCCTTTCTTAATCGTTTTAAAAAGAAGATACTTGGCAAAAAGGGGAACGGTTCAGGAAAAAAGCTTGTGCGTCAGTTAACTGCTCTAACTGAGTTCGGATGTTTCACGCACACTGAGACGCTCGAAAGTTTTCTTGACATCTACTATATGACCGACGATTATTTTGCCTGCTCTCATCTTATTATAGAGGATATTTCAAAAGAGGCTGTTCACAGAGGCTACGACGTGATTTTGTGTCCTTCTCATGCCTTTAATAATAATGTGTATGAGCACTTGCTTATACCGGAGACAGGAGTTGCGCTTGTTTCCGTAAATCCTCTGACTGAGCTTGATACGGGAAACGGAAAGATAATAAACCTTGGAAGGTTTTATGAAAAACAGTCTGTTTCAAAGCTTAAATCAAGGATGAAGATAAATAAGCTTACAATGAAAAGTCTGTCTCAGGAGATATACGGCACTCTGAAGTCAGCTAAGGCGGTTCATGATGAAATTGAGAATTACTACATTTCAGCTATTGATTTTGCTGAAATAAACGATATCAGCCAAAATATTATAAACGAGATAAGAAATAAATCATGAAAACTCATCAGTCCCCCCGTGTGGGAGGGGCTGATTTTTTCTAATGTAAGAATAGGGAACAGATCACACGGATATTTTATATAAAATGCTTGAAAAATATGCTGTTATGTGCTATAATATAAGTTAATTCAAATTAATTACAGAGGGTTTATATATGAAAAAATGGAAGATAAACAAGTGTGATGTTCAGAAAGCCGCTGAATTTTCCAACAAGTGTGATATTAACAGACTTGCGCTTGAGGTGCTTACTTCAAGGGGGATGACGGAATTTCAGCAGATCGTTGATTTTTTCACTGACTCCGAGCTTGCAGATCCGTTTGAAATAAAGGATATGGATAAGGCGGCAGAAATAATAAATAACGCTGTAGACGCATATGATCTGATTTGTATTTACGGTGATTATGACTGCGACGGAGTTACCTCTACGGCTATACTTTTTAATTATCTGGAAAGTATGGGTGCAAACGTAATGTACTACATACCTGAGAGGGAATCCGGGTATGGTATGAATATTGAAGCTGTTGATAAGCTTGCACAAAGCGGAGTAAGGCTTATTGTGACAGTGGATAATGGCATTTCTGCAATTGAGGAGGCAGAAAGAATTGCCGAACTGGGAATGCAGCTTGTGATTACAGATCATCATCAGCCGGGAGAAGTTCTTCCGAAAGCTGCGGCAATAGTCAATCCGCACAGAAAGGACGATACATCGATTTTTAAAGATCTATGCGGTGCGGGAGTAGCTTTCAAGCTATGCGCGGCTTTGGACGGAGGCAGTTATGAAGCGGTTGCGGAGCAGTATTCCGATATTTGCGCTATTGGTACTATAGCCGATATAGTTCCGTTGACGGGTGAGAACAGAGCGTTGGTCAAGAGAGGTCTTGACTATATGGCAAATACTGAGGTCGTAGGTCTTGATCTGCTCCTTGAAAGAGCAAAAATTGACAGAAATAATATAACGTCAACTAATATTGCTTTCAGAGTTGCCCCTGTTATCAATGCATCAGGACGTTTCGGTTCGCCTGTGACGGCGGTTAAAGCTCTGTTGGCAGAGGACGATAACGATGCTGAGGACTATGTTGAAACGATAATTACTCTGAATGGTCAGCGCAAACAGACCGAAACCGATATTATGACCGATATAGTAAAACACATAAATCTTCATCCCGAGGTATTGAATCACAGGATTCTGATACTTGCGGGAAAGGGCTGGCATCACGGAGTTATCGGCATAGTGGCGGCAAGGATTCTGGATTATTTCGGAAAACCCTCTATCATAATTTCAATAGACGAAAACGGACAGGCAAGGGGTTCGGCTCGCTCGGTAAAGGGCTTTAACATTTTTGAATGTTTGACATATTGTTCAAAGGTACTCACAAAATTCGGAGGACATGAGTGCGCAGGAGGTCTTTCGCTTAATCAAGAAAATATTTCGGAATTTATCAGGCTTGCATATGAATTTTCAGCTCGTTTTGAAAATCCTCCCGTTGCTGTTATGACAGCAGATAAGCTTTTAATGCCCGAGGACTTGAATATTGACTGCATAAAAGGCTTGAATGTACTTGAACCATTCGGAGCAGAAAATCCACAGCCTGTTTTTGCAATCCTGGGAGCAAGAGCGGATAAGATAACGCCGCTGTCTCAGGGAAAGCATACTAAGATAGACTTTACCTACGGTAACGCGTCCGCACAGGCTCTTATGTTTGGAATTAGTCCGCAAAAGCTTTGTTTTTCTACCGGTGACAGAATAGATATGCTTGTCAATCTTGAGATAAATGTATTCAACGGACATGAAAGCATTTCCGTTAAAGTACTCGATCACAGGTTAAGCGGTGTCAAGCAGGAGCGTTATTTTGCCGCAAAGGATTGCTATGAAAAATTGATGAGAGGGGATAGCTTACCGCCTAGCTTCGTGCGCAAGATCATTCCCGACAGGAACGAACTGATAACAGTTTATAAATACATAAGCACCGTTAAGGAAACAACGCTTGATAATTTGTTTATGCGTCTGTCTGATGACAGTATGAATTACTGCAAACTACACATCTGCATAGATATTTTTAAAGACAAGGGGCTTATTGATTTTAAGCCTTCATCAATGAAAATAAAGCTTTTACCTGTAAGTAAGCGAGTTGATTTGGAGAAATCCGAAACTCTTGTAATGCTAAAGGAAATGCTATGAAAGGCGGAATAGAAATGGCTGAAGAAAATATGACTAATAACGAATCTGAAAGTAATACCGCGAATCAGAAAAAAACGGACATAACCTTGCCTGTGCCTGTTCCCGGATATATTTTGGAGGCAAGCAGAACAATTCATACTATAGATACTATAATACAGAAAATTCTGGACAGTGAAAAGCAATATGACCTTTCTAAAATCGTGTCCGCCTATGAGCTTGCGGAAAAATATCATCATGATCAGAAAAGAGAATCGGGTGAACCGTATATCTCTCACCCACTTGCAGTAGCATACATTCTTTTGGAACTTGGTATGGATACCGATACGATTTGCGCAGCTTTGCTGCATGATGTTGTCGAGGATACGCCATGCACTCTTGATGATCTTCATAAGCTTTTCGGTGCAGATGTGGCGATGCTTGTTAATGGTGTGACAAAGCTGGGAAAGGTAGAGATATTCACTAAGGAAGAGCAGAAAGCGGAAAATATTCGTAAAATTCTGCTTGCTATGAGCGAGGATATACGAGTTATCATCATAAAGCTTGCAGACAGGCTTCACAATATGAGAACGCTGAATTTCTGCCGTGAGGAAAAAAGGCGCACTATCGCTCATGAAACTATGAATATTTATGCGCCGATAGCTCACCGTCTCGGGATTCGTTCGATAAAAGAAGAATTTGAAGACTTGGCATTTTTTTATCTTGATCCTTACGCTTATGAGGATATTGAAGAGCAAATGGCTATGCGTAAAGAAAGCCGAGAGGCTCTTGTGGAAAACATCAAAGCTAGTATTTCCGCTAGGCTTACCAAGGATTTTGATCCGCTGCCTACCATTGAAGGACGTGTTAAGAGCAATTACGGAATTTACAAAAAGGTATACCGCGACGGCAAGGAAATCGATCAGATTTACGACAGGTATGCTGTGAGAATTATCGTAAACACAGTCACTGAATGCTACAATGTGTTGGGAATTATCCACGATATGTTCAGACCTATACCGAACAGATTCAAGGATTATATATCTAATCCTAAGGCGAATATGTATCAATCTCTGCATACTACTGTAATCGGAAGAGCCGGAATTCCCTTTGAGGTTCAGATAAGAACATGGGATATGCACAAAACAGCCGAATATGGTATTGCGGCCCATTGGAAATATAAAGAGGGAGTACGGAGCAGCTCCAAAGATGACAATAGGCTTGCATGGATAAGACAGATAATCGAGTCTCAGCAGGAGTCCAACGATGTTGAGGAAATCGTCAGAGCGATCAAAAACGATCTGGCTCCCGAGGATGTTTTTGCATTTACTCCGAAAGGAGATCTGATAACCCTGCCTGTAGGGTCAACGGTAATTGATTTTGCTTATGCTATCCACACTCAGGTAGGACATAAAATGTGCGGCGCAAAGGCGGATAAGAAAATGGTTTCCTATGATTATCAGATCAAGACCGGTGAGATCATTGAAATCCTTACCACAAATGTAGCAGGTCACGGTCCGAGCCGTTCATGGCTGAATATTGCTAAAACAAATGAGGCTAAATCTAAAATCCGCTCGTGGTTCAAGAAAGAAAGACGTGAGGAAAATATTTTTGAGGGGCGCAGCGCATTGGAGCGTGAATTTCGCAGAAATATGATAAGAGTTCCCGAGGACGAGCTTGAAGATTTCCTGCGGCTGGACATGAAGCGGCATAACTGTGAGACGCTTGATGATTTCTTCGCGGCTATCGGTTACGGCGGTGTTCAGATATCAAAGCTTATTCAGAGGCTTAAAGCTGAGTATAACAAAAAGTACGGTGAAAAAGCAGCGGAAATTCCGGTAGAAACACGTCCTAAGCCAACTAAATCATCTTCGGGAGTTGTTGTGGACGGAATTAACGATTGTGTGATTAAATTTGCGCAGTGCTGTAATCCTCTGCCCGGTGATGAGATAGTAGGCTTTATTACCAGAGGTCACGGAATTTCAATTCATAAAAAGGATTGTATTAATTATATATCTCAAAAGGACGATGCAAACAATGCCGAACGCTGGGTAAAGGTATCTTGGGAAAAGACAAGTGATAAATCCGCAGCAAAATACTTCAAAACCACTCTTGATATTGTTGCGGTAGACAGAGTTGGTCTGCTTGCGGATGTTTCAACAGCTCTTGCGGTCATTAATGTGTTTATTTATGAATCCACATCGAGAGAGCTGAAAAACGGCAACGCACTCATGTCTGTTACTGTCAGCGTAGCGGGTATGGAGCAGCTTAATACAGTAATATCCAAGCTTCAGAAGATCAGAAATGTTATTTCTGTTGAAAGAAGCGGAAAGTAGGGTAATATGAAAATTTTCAAATTAAAACCGCTCAGCGTGTGCGACACTAACAGCTATATTGTCGTAAGTGAAAAAAACAATGCCGTGCTTATTGACGCGCCTGCTGACGCCGAGTATATTTTGGAACAGCTTGATTTCTATGGAGTTACACTAAAAAAAATTTTCTTGACACATGGACATTTTGATCATATCGGAGCGGTTGCTGATTTAGTGGAAAAAACCGGCTGCGAGGTTTATATTCATGTGTTCGACAAGCCAAAGCTAACTGATGATGCGGGTATGCTTGCAAATCTTTTCAGAATACGCGGACATAAAAAATATACAGGCGAAGTAAATGTTTTTACAGAGAATGATGTCCTCAGTCTTGACGAGCTTGAATTTGATGTTCTGGAAACACCGGGGCATACCAGCGGCTCGGTATGTTTTATTTGCGGAAATAATATGTTTTCGGGGGATACTCTGTTTGCGCGTTCCATAGGCAGGACAGATATGCCGGACGGAAGCTATCAGTCGATCTGCAAATCTTTGGCAAAAATAGCTGATCTGGGAGGAAATCTTAATGTTTATCCCGGACATATGTGCACCACAACACTGGATGAAGAAAGAAAACTGAATCCATATCTTAGCAATTTTACAGGCGGTGTAAAATGACATTGATATTCAGCGGAAACGAATATAAGTATGAACTTGAGGGAGTAATGAAATTATTTATTCCCGCAACGCTTTTCACTCACATTTTTTCAGATAAAATTGAAACAGATGACGATTTCGTATTTGCAAGGCAGAAAATTTGCAAAAAAACAATTTTGCTTTATGTGATTTGCAGATATAAAGGGAAGATATACAAACAAGCCTCATTGCTCTGCGTTCCCGAAGTTACCGAAAAAATTGACAAGGAATTATACTTGTCGCGAATATTGTACAAAACAATGGAGAAAGCGACGGGAATTTCTCCGAAATGGGGAGTTATCACCGGCATCAGACCTGTAAAAAGGGTCAACGCATTTATTAACGAGGGCAGATCTAAAAAAGAAATTTATTCCATTATGGAGAATGAATACCTTTGCAGCAAAGACAAGTGCGATATTGCTTATGAAACAGCAATGACGCAAAAAAGAATCCTTGATCGGATTGACAGAAGATCTTTTAGTTTGTATGTTTCCATACCTTTTTGTCCAACAAGATGTTCTTATTGTTCTTTTGTTTCACAGTCTGTAGAAAGCTGTATGAAGCTTATACCTGAATATCTTGATAATCTCTGTAATGAAATCAGATATACGGGTGAAATGGTTAAGAGAATTGGATTAAAACTTGATACCGTTTATTTTGGCGGCGGTACTCCTACCACACTTTCTTATCAGCAGCTGGATCGGCTGATGAAAACTATTGAACAGAGTTTTGATATGTCCGGTGTAAGAGAGTATACAGTTGAGGCTGGCAGACCTGATACAATCAACGAAGATAAATTAAAAACTGTCAAGGCATATGGCTGTACAAGAATTTCTATAAATCCGCAGACTTTAAATGATAATGTGCTGAAAATTATAGGCAGGAAGCATACTGTCAAGCAGTTTTTTGACAGCTATGAAACAGCCCGGAAGATCGGTTTTAATGCTATTAATACCGATATAATTGCCGGACTCCCGTCAGATACGGTTGAAAGTTTCAAAAACACAGTAGACAAGTTAATTGACTTGTCTACTGAAAACATAACCGTTCATACGCTATCTATAAAAAGAGCCGCAAGACTTAATCAGGGAGACAAAAAAGTTCTTGAAAATCCCGCCGATAAAATGGTTGAGTTCGCCACCGATCGCTTGTACAATGCGGATTATAAGCCTTACTATCTATACAGGCAGAAAAATATGCTTGAAAATCTTGAGAACATTGGTTGGGCAAAATCAGGATATGAGAGCTTGTATAATATTTACATAATGGAGGAAGTTCAGACCATACTTGCAATGGGTGCAGGAGGTTCAACTAAGCTTGTCGATTTTGAAGATCATCGTCTTGAACGTATTTTTAATTATAAATTCCCATTGGAATATAATAAGCATTTTGATTTGATGATTAAAAGAAAAAATGAAATTGAGGAATTCTATGCTGCAAAAGAATGAAATTATTGAGCTTGAAATAACTGACATTACTAATGAGGGTAACGGCGTCGGACGATATAAGGACATTGCTGTTTTTGTTCCTATGACTGCTGTCGGAGATGTAATAATATGCCAGATTGTTAAAGTAAAAAAGACATATTGCTATGGTATTATCAAGGAAATACTGATTGCATCAGAGCATCGAATCCAATCAGATTGTCCGGTATATAAGCAATGCGGCGGATGTTCATTCAGGCATATTTCTTATGAGGAAGAATGCCGTATCAAAGAGAATTTTGTTAAAAATTCATTTCACAGAATAGGGAAGTTAGATCCGGAATTTGAGCCTATTTTGCCATGTGACACTCAGTATAATTATCGCAACAAAGCACAATATCCAGTGGCGGAGATTAACGGAAAAGCAGTCTGCGGTTTCTATGCAAAACGTTCTCATCGCGTAGTTGAATATACTGATTGTCTTTTACAGCCTAAGATTTTTTCTGAAATTATTTCCTTTATCATGAAATTTCTTAATGATTGTAATATTCAGGCATACAATGAAATTAAACTCAGCGGACTGCTTAGACACATTTATATGAGACGCGGAGAACACAGCGGCGAGATTATGGTCTGTCTTGTTGTTACAAGTATTGTAAAAGCGAGTATGTTTACGGAACTTGTGCCTATACTAGTTTCTAAGTTTGAATCTATAAAAAGTATAGTACTTAATGAAAATCCTAAAAATACAAATGTTATACTTGGATCTAAATTAAAAACAATTTATGGTAAAGACACAATAACTGATATTATGTGTGGAAATAGAATAGAAATATCTCCGCTTTCTTTTTATCAAGTCAATACCAGTCAAGCTGAAAAGCTTTATTCACTTGCCGAAAAATATTCAGACTTGTGTAAAACCGATATTTTGCTGGACTTGTATTGCGGAACGGGTACAATCGGATTGTCAATGTGCGATAAAGTAAAAAAGCTTGTCGGAGTTGAAGTGGTTTCTGACGCGATAGAAAATGCTCGCAATAATGCAAAAGTAAATTCACTTGATGAACATTCTGAGTTTATTTGCGGTGATGCAGGTGAAATTGCTAAAATTTTATATGGGCGCGGTGATTGTCCCAATGTTATTATTGCTGATCCTGCACGCAAGGGCTGTGACAGAGAGAGCCTAGAATATATGGCAAAAATGTCTCCCGACAGAATAGTGATGATTTCATGCAACCATACTACTGCTGCGCGCGATTGTGCAATACTGGAAGAACTAGGTTATGAGACTATTAAGGTTCGAACTGTGGATTTATTTCCTAGGACAACACATGTGGAGACTGTCGTTTTGATGTCACGGGTGAAGGATTAAAAGTACACAAAATGCCCAGAAATCA
>CAYNPW010000052.1:0-17328 GCA_964399215.1 uncultured Ruminococcus sp.
AAAAATCCACTACAGCAAATCTATAAGAATCCTCTATCGTTAGTAATTAAGCTTTTTGAATACATTATTATGAATTTCATATAACGTAACAGTAATAGTCTTTTTAAAAATAACAAATGGCAATCTCTAAAAACCCTCATTTTAAACCACCAGTAACTCCAAATAAAGAGAAACCGTTAATCATTTAATTCTGCATAAGATATGATAAAATCAAAAATCTCTCCAAAATCCACATTATTATCTGCATAAGTATCAAGAAGCTTACCGGCATACAATTTCTTTGCAGCCGCAATTGCACGAGGGCAAGTGGCGGCAAAGCATTCTGTTACCTGATTGTTTCTGTTTTTCAATTCAAAATAGGTCTGCATTGTGAGCTGAACAAGCTGTAAATCGCCGCCTTCAAAAGTCACATTGATATTCTTGGATTTTATGTAGCCGTCATCTTCACAATAATGAACCGCACCACAGTACCCGTCTTTTGCCGCCACACGAAGCTTTCTGAAATTGCTCATTACAATGGTTCCCATGCACATCGGACAAGGTTCCATACAAGCATGTAAGGTATAGCTTTTCACATTCGGATATTTTTGGGTGTCAAGCTGTAGCAGGCAATCTGTCTCCGCGTGTGCGATCCTGCGGTTGCCGTTGGTTATTTCATTTATTCTGTTTCTGCCGGTGCAGATAATTTCACCTTTCTCATCGCATATCGCAGCCCCTATTGGGATAGAACCGTTTTTAAAGGATTCCCATCCTGCCATGAACGCAGCCTGCCATACTTTTGAAATATCATTCCACATAATAATTTCCTCCTGTTTTTATATATACTGCCCTGCCTGAACTCTCCACATTTCAGCATACTTTCCATTCTGCTCAAGAAGCTGTGAGTGCGTGCCAAACTCAATTATGCGTCCGTTTTCAAGCATGATTATCTTATCGGCATTTCGTGTTGCGGACAAGCGGTGCGAAATAAAAATGATCGTTTTATTCCCACATTCATTCATAATTGAATTGTTGAACTCATATTCCGAAATAGGGTCGAGTGCAGCAGACGGTTCATCAAGAATTATAATGGGCGATTTGCGGTATAATGCTTTTGCAATAGCTGTTTTCTGTGACTCGTCGTCCGATAAATTCACACCGTCCGATGAAAATTCTGTTGTAAGCAGAGTATCAAGTCCGTCTTTAAGTGCCGACAGTTTTTTCATCATTCCCAAATTATAACGATCAGCAAACTCTCTTATTTATGTACTCCGCAACAACCTTGCCGCTCGGTTCTATAATTATTTTTGATACAGATCCGCCAACACCTTTAAACCTAAATTTTTCAATATCTTCAAAAGAATATCCCATAAACATGGACTGCAAAAAGCTCAGCGTTGTGCCATGAGAAACTATAATTATTCTCTCCATACTATTGGCGATTATTTCTTGATAGAAAGAATACAGACGATCCCACAGTTCACGGTTGGATTCTGCATCTGAAAAAGGCTTGTAATCAGGATCATAATTATCACTGTGAGGATTTTTGTTGCTATTGTACCATTCACAGGACTTCCCGTTACCTGCACCCGCATTGACCTCTCGGATGACATCAGTTACTATCGGTACAATTTCAAGGGTTTTATTGATTTCCTCTGCAGTTTGCATTGCTCTTTTTAAATCGGAAACATACATATTGAAACACTTGTCGCAATCCTCATAAAGCAGCCATTTTCCTATTTCGTACGCCTGATTTCTGCCGTATTCTGTAAGCTCCCAATCTCCCCACGCACCTATCATACCATTAATGTGATGCTGTGATTCGGTATGCTGGACCATAATAATTGTTTTACGTTTTCTCGCAGAAAAGAAAGCGTTTATTATTTCTTCCGCCCGAACTCGTCCAAACCAGCCCTCTCCCTTGTCCTCTCTGGGGTAAAGGCGGTGCATATCATCCTTTTCTGTTTCAGTAAGTTCACAAAAATCATCTACATCTCTGTTTTCAAGGACTCCGACAAGCTTATGATCACCGTCATTGCGACAAAAAACACCGATAATTTTTATCCTGTCCTCATCGCCCGGCTCATACTCCTTATCTGTCATAACTATGACATCAAGATGTTCGCAAGGCGGAGTACCCGACTCTTTGATCCACCCGTAAGGCTGATGAACATTTCTGACATAGGAAAGACTGTCTTGATCCTTTTTGACAAAAGAATCGATTTTAGGGATATATTTCATTCGTTTGGGGTATGCAAAGGTTTGCTCAATTTTGACTGTATAGACCATTTTTTACCTCCAATTGGTTTTATTTTTATCATTATATCATATTTAACACTTGCTTTCTTGATTGTTTGAGTAAATTTGATCCATGAAAAATTTGCTCGAATGGTAATACCAAGAGCCTTTCACGTCGCTGACAGCGGGAAGAAAGTTCTTTTCATATTCTGTCTTGTCGTAGTAATCAAGCACTACAACAGTCTCGGAGTTCTGAGGGCTCTGAGCCGCGGCAGTACGAATCTGAATACCTGCGGCATTAAGGTGATCGCATTTCTCAGCCTGTGCGATCTGCTCGTCCGAGGGCATAGCAAGATAAATTGTAGACTTTGTTCCCTGCTCCCTTAGCATCATAATATTCAGATTTTTTCCGAGAGAAAATCCGATACTGAACACCGTTGTAAACATAAAGGTAGTAAGTATGATAGCGAGTACCGCGAACATATTGCGTATGCGGTTATGCTTTAGAGAACGTGCGCTTATACGCTTTACAGCTGTCTGATTGTTGTTTTTAAGCATTTCCGCTCACCACCCTGCCGTCCTCAATTCTTATCATACGATCCGCCATAAGAGCAATCTCCTCGTTATGGGTTATCATAACAATAGTTTGATTGAATTCACGGCTTGTGACTTTCAGCAAAGAAATAACGTCCATACCCGTTTTGCTGTCCAGATTTCCCGTAGGTTCATCAGCAAGAATGATAGCGGGCTTTGAGGACAAAGCTCTTGCAATTGCAGCCCTTTGCTGTTGACCTCCCGAAAGCTGATTAGGCATAGAGTTAAGTTTTTTCTCCAGTCCAAGCGTTTTGATTATAGTATCCACATAATGCTTGTCGATCTCCGTGCCGTCGAGTTCAATGGGCAGAACGATATTTTCATAAACGTTAAGCACAGGTACGAGATTGTAATTCTGAAATACAAAACCAATATTTCTTCTTCGGAATATGGTAAGCTCCTCGTCGTTCATAGCGAAGATTTCCTTTCCCGATACGTTCACGCTACCAGAGGTCGGTCTGTCAAGTCCTCCCAGCATATTAAGCAGAGTTGATTTACCGCTGCCGGATGTGCCTATAATGGATACAAACTCTCCGTCATTAATGTCGATCGAAACATTGTCCAGCGCCTTTACCTCATTTTCACCCGAACCGTAGCGTTTGCATAAATTTGTTGATGTAAGAATACTCATTTTGTTTTCTCCTTTCCTTTGTTGAGTTTATTATATTATGTACTTCTTACAATTTGATTTCGGTTTGGCTGAAATATTTGTGTATTTATAAATGACTCCTCTGCTTATTATTTTCGGTGATATAACTAGATGCGGAAAAAGATAGCTTTGATTTCTAAAGGAGTGCATTGGCATAAAATTTTAATATAAAATATAATTAAGCCAAGGCTTTCCGTAACCAAATCGGCACCTGTTCCCTGAAACTTTCAGACTAATCAAATACTATTAATGCTTTGAATTGTACACATTTTCTTTCGGAAGAAGTTCCGAAATATCCTCGCTGTTGTCTCTTTTCTTTCTAAGCTCAGTCACATACTCGGTAATATCCTCAATATTGACTATCCAATCGTTGACATACTTGCGGACAGCATTGCCCCTAAGTCCTAACTGTATTGAGCGATAATCCAACGGATTTCCGTAAATATCTCGTTCGGGGTCCCACTGAACACGAACCTCAGATTCCTTTATCTGCTTTTTCCACTCGTCAAAGGAGATATTCAGTGAATCGCTGTAAGTGGACGCAACAGCGTTTTCCACAAGATAATCAAATGCCTCGCGCTTGATATCTATGGCAAGTATACGCTCCTGATTTTCTTTCAGTCCCCAGCCGCAGCGGTACATCATCCACAAAAAGGACGGCTTTATCCATGTCATTCGCTCCATTTTAAAACGCTTGCCGAATGTACCCGATCTGACCGCTTCTTCCGCTATTTCCTTGCAATATGCCTGATAAACTCTGATAGTTTTGTCATCGTATACTGCTCTTATTTCTCTTTGATCCATTTTGTTTTCCTCCTATCATGCAATACTGATTCTCGCCCAGCATTGCCCTGCAAAAATCAATATCCTCCCTCTTTAATTCACGCTCTATAAGGTCAAAAAGCAAATTAAGCTTGCCGTCATCGTCGACATTTTTATTAAAAGCGTCGATTTCCATGTAATAAATCGTAATGATATATTTGTACAGCATAGGTGCAGCCGCCGCTTCCGTATTGGTAAAATCATAGTATTTCCTAAACTCTCTGAGATTTTCAAGCATGACTTCAATAAACCAATCCTTGACAAGATAACAAGTGTTTTCGTTCATATCATTTAACTCGAAATGACCGTATGTATATCCAAAAATTATCATGGACAAAATCATATTCAGACAGGTATCTTCTCCTGCAAGATTATAGTCGATAATTCCCTTGAAATGTCCGTTGTTATCAAGCAGGAGATTGCTTTCGCTCCAGTCAGCCTGAAAAACAGATGTTGGAAGTTTACTGTATATTTTCCGCAGTTCGTCGCGGTTTCTCTCCCAAAGCTTTAAAATCTCCTGCCAACGCTCTGTAAAATGCGGAGCCTCGCTTTTGACAAGCTTGTCAAGCTCCTGAACACATTCTGTCACTTCATCTATGATATCCTCCTGCACCCACGGTTCTAATCTCGCATAACCTGATTTCCACGGAAAGCCTTTGAAATGCTTTTGAGCTATCCTGCCGATAAATTCAATGACCTCGTTAAAATATACAGGACGGTTATCTGCGCCGATATAAACCGATTTATCCAGATCGTCCTGAAAATTATACTTTGCAAACTCGTCTTCCCAGACAACGCACTGCTTTCCTTTGAATACAATCTGCTCGGAATAATTACCCTTTCGGCTTAACATCATTGCAGGACTGTAATAGCCCATTTTTCTATATTCCGCAATCAGACCGACCCATGCATTAACTCTCTCGGGCGTGGTGAAATTATTGGCGGCGATTTTGATTACATATTTTTTATCTTCAAAATTCACATAGACTATCCACCTGCTGTCGTCCTCTTGCAGACGTATTTCTTTAAGCTTGTATGAGATCGGCTTTTTACTGTGAAACAGGGCGATAATTCTCTCTATGGTGTCTCCGCTGCTGCCGATTGAATTTTTGTTCATCGTTATGCTCCTCCCTATAATATGTTTACCGATCGCTTTCACTAAGCTTTTTCTCAATATATCCGCTGCCCCAATCGCACATAGCTTGCAGAACCGGAACAATAGTAAGCCCGAATTCGCTCAGGTTATACTCAACTTTCGGCGGAACAACAGGATAAACGGTTCTCGTGATCAAGCCATCGCTTTCCAGATCTCTAAGCTGCTGTGCAAGCATTTTTTCTGTTATTTCGGGCATCAGGCGTTTAAACTCGCTGAAACGCTTTGTTCCGTCGGTCAGGTGCCATAAGATCACTGCTTTGTACTTCCCTCCGATCAGATCGATCGTAGCCTCCACAGGACAGTAATAGCTGTTCGGACATTTAGCCATATTCATTCTCCTCATCAAAACTAATACTTACTTTTTATATAGTATATTACAATAAAGTGCGTACTTGTCAAAAGTAAATTTATGTGATAAAATTATATCATAATCGATTAACACAGTCAAGCCGCGCGGCAAATTTCACGAAAAGGAGCAGAATTTATCATGGACTTTATTGAATTATGCAAAACACGTTACTCGGTGCGCAGTTATACAAGCCGAAAGGTCGAGGACGACAAGCTGAACACAATTCTCGAGGCAGGAAGACTTGCGCCCACGGCGGCAAATTTACAGCCGCAGAAAATCATAGCTGTCCGCAGTGAGGACGGCTTGAAAAAGCTCGGGGAATCCGCAAATATATACGGCGCACCTCTTGCGCTTATTGTTTGCGCCGACAAAACAAAGGCATGGAAACGCCCGTTTGACGGCAAGCTTACAACGGACATAGACGCCTCGATCGTTACCGACCATATGATGCTTGAGGCGGCAGACCTCGGTCTTGGCAGCGTATGGATATGTTATTTCAAGCCCGATATTCTCAGAAAGAACTTTAGCATTCCCGATAATATAGAGCCTGTAAATATTCTCGCCATAGGATATGCCGAAGAAAATCCTCCCGTTAAGGAAAAGGACAGAAAGCCGTTGTCGGACATTGTGATCCGGGAATAATCAGAAAACTTGATCTTTTCTATAAACTAAAACAGGTGCGTAACATTTCGGAATATCCGTTTCGTTACGCACCTGTTTATTATGTTCTAAAAATTATTATTGATCATAAATGCTTTAAATTGATCCTATATTCCCTCAATTCAGCCTCGTTGTAATCTTTCAGAATATTATCTATGCTATTTATCAAAACATTTCTGTCCTCCGGTATCCTGCCTTGAAAATTAAACATATTCGACGCGCCAAGAGCGGCAAAATGCGTTCTGATTTCCAGCATTTCTATAAGAGTTCGCATTTCCGTAAGCTTTTCCGTTTCGCTCTCCTCTTGCCATTTTCCTCTCTGAATTTCACCAAATAATTCGGAGCTTTGATAAACCGTAAGCATTGATGCTCCTACCAATTTGGGATTAAGCTGATTGAAAATTTCAGCCGTCCGCTTTACACCCTCTGGACTTTTATCCTTTCCGTAAATGCCCGTAAGATAGAAAAAATTGTACTCCATATTCGCCTCGTCAAGCTTTTTGCACTGTTCGATAATGTCATTGGAAGTGTAACCCTTGTTCATAAATGCTAAAGCTTCGTCATCGCCTGTTTCCACGCCAATGGTAATACGATTGTATCCCAGCGCGCGTAAATCCTTTAAATCTGTGACGCTTTTGTTGTATATATCTGTAATTCTTGAAAAACAACCTATACTAGTCAGCCGTTGTAAATATTGCCTAGACAGATTTGCAATATCTTTAAGCTTTTGCGTACTCAGTACAAAGGGATTTGCTCCCGTAAGAAAAAGCCTTGTAACATCGGGCATAGCCATATAAAGCTCCTGTAAATCTTCTTCAATTTCAGACATAGGCGACATTCTGAATTTAAACGGCACATCTTCATACAACGTACAAAATTTACAACCATGATGAGTACACCCTGCCGTGATCTGAATCAGCGCAGACCACGCCTCATAGGGCGGTCGCCATATCGTTCCTGTAAAATGCATAATCGTTCCTCCAAATCGTTATTACAGTAAGCTTATCTGTTATATTAATTATAATATTTTGCACTTGATTTGTAAAGTACGATTATTTTTAATATGTACTATTAAAAATAATACTATATATAAATATTGAAATTGCTTTTCAAAAATGTTATACTTAATATAGACAGGAGGGATAGTTTATGTCCGAAAACAAGCACACGAAGAAAGACCAATTAGCCAAGTGCGAGTCCATGAGCCGACTTCAGTCAATTATCAGCGGAAAGTGGAAGATACTGATCATATGGTACATTTCGGTTTATAAGATACAACGGTTCAATGAATTACAGCGCAGACTGGGAGACATCACGCAGTCCACGCTGACAAAACAACTTAGGGAACTGGAAAATGACGGAATTGTAAACAGAAAAGTTTACGCAGAGGTACCGCCGAAAGTAGAGTATTCGCTTACGGAAATGGGCGAAAGCTTTGTGCCGATTCTTTTGTCTATGAAAGAGTGGAGCGATGAAAATTTGATGATATAACAAGACATACATGCCATAATGAAGAAAATACCGAGCCGATAAATAAGGGTAATCATTCCAACGGCACACCACACAACTATAATTTTCAAATGTTTTTTAGTGCTTTAGAGAAATGGGCTTTATTGATAAAAGAATGAAATTATAACAGCGTTTACTTATCATACTATACAGGAAAATCATTCATATTATTACTTTAGTTAATATATTGAACTGTCCGCTCCAAAAACATAGCCATATAAAGCGGCATTGAAAATCTCCTACTCATCAGAAGTTCCCCCCTATCTCTATCTGTTAAAAATTACAAATATTTATCCAGACGGCACTGTTCTTTTACTTCTTCTCCAAGTAAAGTTATTGCCTTATTAGGACACCTGCTAATGCACGCATAGCACATAGTGCATTTATCACCGGGCACAGCTTTTCCTTCCTTGATCGACAAATTTTTCATAGGGCAGAACTTCACGCACGATCCGCATCCAACACAATTTTCATGTATTTTGAGCTTATCAGTATATCCGGCAGTTTTATGATAAAACCATAATCGCTGACCAAATAATCCTGCAATATGAGCAAGAAATGTTATTCCATTCTTAGGATATTCCCCCCTTTTTATACTTGTAACCGTTTGCTCGATCTTTCTTGTTGCCTCAGCGACTATTTCTTTGTTTTCTTCCACAGATTTTTTTAACAGTTTACTATCACATACAGAATCCGGCATGCGCACATGAAGTCCGCCAAGAATATGAGCCCCATATTTTTTTAATATTCTTGCAGTGCAACCGGCTCCATCTCCACTAAAAGCCCCCATTGTTGCCATGCAAAAAATTTGCTTACCTTTCCATAAGCTTGAATTTTTATGTATAAAATCTCTTACCATATATGGAGAATTAGAAAACTGCGTAGGATATCCTAAAAAAATAACATCGTTTTCCTCTATTGCTTTTACCAGATCAGGATCATCCAAAGACATCACCAACGCATTTGATTCCAAGCCTTTAACCAACAGATCCATACAATACTTTGTATTGCCTGTACCACTTAAATATATCCCTAACATTTTTATTCCTCCACACTGATCGCTTTATATAGAAGCATAAAACTTTCATCTAAAAATTTCTTTTGCTGCATACGGATCATCTGGGTAATATACTCCTTTTTATTAAAAGACAGTTGAATAACACCTGTTAACATTCCCCACATTTCAAACGTTGTTTGTGTTACATTTATATCTCGTCTTATAACCCCTAATTCAATTCCTTCACGAATAAAAGACCAAAGCAGTTCATTGATTTTTTCCCCGACCTGGAAAGTTTCTCTTTCTTCCGGTAAAAATTCAGTTCCTTCAAAATCAATATTTATATTCATCAATGCCATCCGGGAATACAATGGATATTCGCTATGATATTGAAACAACGTCCTGCAAATCTCTAAATACCGCTGCTGAAAATCTCCTTGCGCATTCACCGCCTTACTGAAATACTCATATAATTTTTCCATACTCGCCAACACCAATACTGCTATAAGCTCCTCCTTATTCTTAAAGTACACATATAGAGATGCCTTGCTATAACCGGACTCTCTGGCAATATCATTCATAGAAGTATTTTCAATACCTTTTTCCATGAAAAGTTTCTCCGCAATTTCTAATATATTTTTTCTATGTACACTTTGAGGTTGTTTTTTTCTTCTTGCCATATTTCAGCCCCTCCTTGCGCAAAAAAGTACATGCTCTTCAATAATTAAACCAGCAGTTTAATTATAACATGTGATTTTATTCTTGTCAATGAAAAATGCATATTTTAAGACTGTTTTAAAATTATTTTTGCATATTTTTATATAACTCTGAATTTACTCATTAAAAACTTCCGCTTATAGCGGATGAACTTTTTAATGTTATTTTCCATAAGCTTCAAATGTGCCGAACAAAAAATTATTCCCTTATAGATTCTGTGAAAATCTGAAAAACGCCGCAAGTTCCAAATATATCGGACTTTGCGGCGTTTATTCATTATTTTTTATCTTATGTACAGTCTGCAATTCTCAGCAGGTGCATTATGAGGTGCAGACTTTAGTGAAAGCTTCATTATTCAGTATGGTGTCAAACACTTTTACGACTGTCTTGAGCGGTCAGTGCCCTATATATTTTTTATGATTCTTTTTACAAAAGGAAGAGCGGCGCCCATAGCGGGAGCAATTTCGCCGTATTTACCTGAGATAAGTTTAATATCCCTTTGTGCAAAAAAAGGTGCGAATCTTACATATTGTTTTAATTGCTCCAGATCCGACTGCTCAAAATACGGAGCAAGAAATCCGCTGATGATAATATCGCAGTCTATAACTGTGTTTATATTCCGTATGGCGATTGCCAGCTTTGATAAATAATCAGACCATATTTCATTGCTTTTTTTATCACCGCTCCGTACTGTTCGGAAAAATTCATCATAAGTAACGCTGCCTATCTCATTTTTCAGGCTTTCTGCGGAACAGTATGTCTCAAGGCAGCCTTTTCCGCCGCAGTAACAGGAATTTCCCTCGGGAACTATACACATATGCTCGATAGTTCCGCTATGCATAGTCTTTCCCTGATTTACTTCTCCTCCGATCACCAATGCGCTGCCAAAGTTTTTATTAAGCAGCAGCACAACAGCGTCGGAGATCTCGGGCTGATTCCATATTTCGGCATATGCAGCCGCTTTGGAGTCATGCTCCATTAAACATTCGTACGGTATATACCGTGTAAGATCTTCAGCTTTAAGTCCTGTCTGCTGAAGCAGCTTCGCATATTTGATCTCGCTTCTGTCCGTAGAAATAATGCCTTGGATAGCAATGCCTACGCCTAAAATTTTATCAGGATTTGATTCGGCGGAGTTTGCAAACTGCATAACCTCTTTCCCCAGAAAACGGTAATATTCTTCATCGGCAGAGAAGTTTTTTTCTACTGTTCGCTCAGATATGATCTCTCCATACAGGTCTATTGCAGCAAGGATCATTTTCCTTTTCAGAATAAACACACCGATCGATGTACAGGCATTCCGCACAATTTCAATAGCCTGCGCCTTTCTTCCTCCTGTTGACTCATAATATCCTGTACGGCATATCCAGCCATCTTCTTCTAATGCTTTTAAATTTTGTGTGACGGTTGTCAGTCCCATATTAAGCTTCTGAGAAATTTCTTGCTTTGAAACAGAACGTTCATTATAGATCAGATCATAGACCTTGCTTCGATTGATTTTTTTTACTTCAATAGTTGTCATACCGGAATTGGACATTTTCATTACCTCTTTTGATTAAATGTTGTCTAAAAGTATAAATACAGTATAACACATTTTATTATTTTTTTCAAGCGCTTGATATTTGTACACAATGCATAAAAATATTCATAAAAGTTTATGAATATTTGCTCTTGAAAACAGCTTTTTCGTCTGATATAATATACTTATAATCAAGAGTTACGTATAAGTATTAAACAAAACTAAATTTATTTAATGGAGGTATTTTTATGAAAAGCGCAGTATTTTACGGTAAGCATGATATGAGAGTTGAGGATTCGGCAATGCCCAAGGTCGGAGCAGAGGATGTTCTGATAAAGGTAAAGGCATGCGGAATCTGCGGTACTGACGTACACATTTATGAGGGCGATAAGGGCGCGGCTGAGGTAACTCCCCCGACAATTCTGGGACACGAGTTTTCAGGAGTAGTAGCAGAGGTAGGCGCTAACGTTACCGGCGTAAAGGTAGGCGACCGCGTATGTATCGATCCCAACTGCTACTGTGGTAAATGCGATTTCTGCCGAAACGGTATCGCACATTACTGCACCGATATGATCGGATACGGTACAACGGTAAACGGCGGATTTGCCGAGTATTGCAGCGTTGACCAGCGTCAGGTGTATAAGCTGGGCGACAATACAACATTCGAGCAGGGTGCAATGACAGAGCCTGTGGCTTGCTGTCTCCACGGAATCGATATGTGCAATATTCAGCCCGGAAGCAGTGTAGTCGTTATCGGCGGAGGAATGATCGGTCTGCTTATGCTCCAGCTTGCAAGACTTGCAGGTGCGGCTCGCACGGCGCTTCTCGAGCCTGTAGAAAGCAAGAGAGAGGTTGCAAAGAAGCTCGGCGCAGACGTGTGCATCGATCCTATTCACGAGGATGTAAAGGCAGTTCTGGCAGAGAACGGCATGAAATGGGTAAATACGGTCATCGAATGCGTAGGAAGAACTTCCACTATTGAGCAGGCGATCGACATAGTCGGAAATAAAGGAACTGTTATGATGTTCGGTCTTACCAAGCCTGATGATACTATTTCCCTGAAACCGTTTGAGGTATTCCAGAAGGAAATCGAACTGAAAGCGTCCTTTATCAATCCCTATACTCAGAAGCGTGCGCTCGAGCTTATCGATTCGGGCAGACTTGATGTTTCCAGCATGGTATACGAGGTAACAGGACTTGACGACCTTGCGGATATTCTTGCCAAGCCCGAGCTGAGAGCCAACGGCAAGTACATCATTTCGCCTGAGAAATAAATAGTTGGAGGTGGAGAAAATGACTGAAGCGGTTTTTGCGGCAGATCCAACACGACTGATAATTTCGGCGGTCGCAGGCATTGCCATTCTTCTCGTGCTGATTTTAAAATTCAAGCTTCACCCGGTGCTTAGTCTGATTATTTCCGCTCTTGCGATCGGACTTGGTTCGGGAATGCCTGTGACAACGCTTATGGATACGGTGGAGTACGGCGCAGGAAACACCTTGCAGGGTATAGTTCTGCTGATCGGCTTAGGTTCTATGTTCGGAGGGATACTGGAGGTATCCGGCGGCGCGCAGAGCGTGGCGCAGACAATGGTAAATAAGTTCGGCGAAAGCAAAGCAAGCTGGGCATTGGGGCTTACGGGACTGGTAGTAGGTACTACGGTGTTCTTTGAAGCGGGCGTGGTAATACTCATACCGTTGGCGTTTGGTCTGGCAAAGAAAACGAAAAAATCTACGCTGACTTACGTAATACCCTTGCTTGCAGGATTATCAACGGGATTTGCTTTCATTCCTCCCTCGGCAGGATCGGTGCTTGTAGCAAATATGCTTGGGGTAAACTTAGGCATAATGATAGCGGTCGGAGTGCCTGTTGGCATAATTGCAGTGATTTGCGCAGGCGTACTGTGGGGAAAATTCTGCGGAAAGCGCATTTATGCGGAATTGCCGTCAAATATGCGTGAGATCGCAGATTCGGAGGAGGAAAAAAAGCTTCCGCCGTTCGGACTTGTACTTGGGATAATACTGATTCCTCTTGTACTTATACTGATGAATACCGTAACGGACTATATCTCTATGCCGACTTCTGTAAAAAGCGTATTTGAATTTCTTGGTACGCCTTTTGTAGCGCTGATAATCGCTGCGCTTTTTGCAATGTATTTTCTCGGCACAAAGCAAGGCTATAACGGAGAAGATCTGAAAAAGATACTTGATCGGGCGCTGAAACCGACAGGAATGATCCTGCTGGTCATCACAGGAGGAGGTATCATCAGGTGGGTGCTCCAAAATGCAGGTATGGGCGATATAATCGGACCTGCACTTGAAAAAAGCGGACTTCCTTTGATCTTAGTTGCTTTTCTGATCGCAGCGCTTATCCGTTCATCTGTGGGAGCGGCGGTAGTTGCAATGACAATGGCGGCAGGAATAATGGCGTCGATGCCCGCTGTTCAGGCTCTCTCTCCGGTAGAGCTTGCGGCAATGGTATGCGCTATCAACGGCGGAGCAACTGCATTCAGCCATGTAAACGACTCTGGATTCTGGCTGGTCGGCTCGCTGCTTGAGATCGATGAAAAAAGCACATTAAAATCGTGGACTGTCATGGAAACGATCATTGGTATAGTCGGTCTGGTCTGCGCTTTGGCAATATCGATTTTCGCATAAGGAGGAAGAGCAATGCTGTTAAAAGTTAAATTAGGAAATACTATCAATATAAAAAATCTGGTAAGCGCAGTAACGGGTATTGCCTGCGGCGCAGATCTTCAGTGCGGTTCATTTGTCGTCGACGCAAAATCCATTCTGGGCGTGTTAAGTCTGCCGACAAAGGACACAGGAATATTAAAAGTAGATTCCGACGAGTCCGCTGTCTGCACACCTCTTTTGGAGAAACTCGAGGCGCTGGGTGTCTTATGCAAGGAGGGACCTATGATACAGAAAACTACTTTTCTTGCCTGCGCTTTAGGTGAAATGCTTATAGATTTTACTATGCAGGGCAAAAACGAACAGGGACAAAGAATATTTGCGCAGAACGCAGGCGGAGCGCCTGCAAACGTAATGGCGGCAATGGCAAAACTGGGTGCAAGAACTGCGTTCATAGGAAAAGCCGGAGACGATATGCACGGCAGATTTCTGAAAGAAACGCTGGACAGAAGCGGTATCGACAGTACAGGATTTACGCTTACGAAAGATTATTTCACCACGCTTGCTTTTGTAGATATAAAAGAGGACGGAGATCGTGAATTTTCCTTTGCCCGTAATCACGGAGCGGATAAAATGCTGGAAAAAGGCGAGATACCTCTGGACATTATTCGCAGCTGCGGCATTTTACATATCGGTTCAGTTTCTCTTACTGACGAACCGGTTCGGAGCACCACATTATTTGCGGTCCAAAAAGCCAAAGAAGCGGGATGCGTCATCTCATACGATCCCAATTACCGCGCTCCTCTCTGGAAAGATGAAGAAACTGCAAAAAGACAGATGCGCAGTATGATAAAGTACACAGATCTTATCAAGATATCCGAAGAGGAAACGGAACTGATGACCGATGAATCAGACTATGAAAAAGCGGCGGAGGCTTTGCTTAGTCAGGGAGTAAAAATTGCCGTCGTAACATTAGGTAAGCTGGGCGCTTATGTAAGAACAGCAGACGGCGGCAGGATAGTCAAAGGATTTAAAAATAAAGCCGTTGACGCAACAGGCGCAGGCGATTCATTCTGGGGAGGATTTCTCTATCAGTTCAGCCGCCTGAGCAAAAGTCCTGAAAACATAACCGTTTCCGAGGCGGCAGGATTTGCGGATTTCGGCAACGCAGTAGCAAGCGTTTGCGTTGAACATTACGGTGCGATACCGGCAATGCCGACTATGGAACAGGTGACTGAAAAAATGAAGAAAGAAAGGCAGGCATGATTTATGGATATAAAGGAAAATGCAACGGGATTACAGCATATAGGGATACCTACAAACGATATCGGAGCGACAACAGCATTTTATGAAAAGCTTGGATTTTCCATTGCATTAAGAACGGTAAATGAAGAGGCAAACGAGCAAGTAGCCTTTTTGCAGCTCGGCGATCTGATGATAGAAACATACGAAAACCGTCAGGCTGCAATGACAAGCGGAGCTGTCGACCATATTGCCATAGATGTTAAGGATATAGAGGCGGCGTTGGAATTTATCAACAAGAATGGTCTTAACAGCCTTAATGACACTATTCATTATCTTCCGTTCTGGGAGAATGGAGTTAAGTTTTTCAAGATCGAAGGACCTAACAAGGAAACAATCGAATTTAGTCAGATTCTTTGATATTTCGGAACATAATTTAAGGAGCTGCTACGAAGGTGCTCCGTTTTCTGCTTTACCGCATAATATATATCAGGAGGTGTCAGCCAATGAATCAAAATAACAGCAAAAACGATAATATGTCTGACTGCGGTAACGTACCCTTATCGTTTCCACTACAGCATCAGAACAGACAACCGGGATATGAATATGAGATGAATCCCAGACCTATATCGGAATGCAGCAAGCCATGCAGAAAGCTTGAAAACAAGGTAGCTTTAATTACGGGCGGCGACAGCGGTATAGGCAGAGCCGTTGCATATGATTTTGTAAAAGAGGGCGCAGCCGTTGTGATCGTATATTATGACGAAGAACGTGATGCCAAGGAAACTGCTGAAAGAATAAAACAGCTCGGCGGAAAATATCTGCTGCTTCAGGGAGATTTAAAAAATCCAAGTTTTGCAAAGATGTGCGTTGGTAAAACGATCGATGTTTTCGGTAAGCTTGATATACTGGTGAACAACCATGCGGTACAGTTTGTTCAGCGCAGTATTCTTGATATTTCTCAAGAACAGCTTGAATTTACATTCAGAAACAATGTGTTTTCATTTTTCTATCTGATACAATATGCTTTGCCGTATATGAAAAAGGGCGGCTGTATTATCAACACGACCTCTGTTACGGCATACGAGGGAAATAAAGATTTGATAGATTACAGCGCTGCAAAAGGAGCAATCGTAGCATTGACAAGATCGTTATCTTTATCTCTTGCAGATAAAGGAATCAGGGTAAACGCCGTTGCGCCGGGCCCTATTTGGACGCCGTTGATTCCGTCATCGTTTTCCGCAGAGGAAGTTAAAACATTCGGCTCAAAAACATCAAAAGTACCTATGATGAGAGCAGGTCAGCCCTTTGAGGTTTCGTCTTGTTATGTGTTTCTAGCTTCCGATGATTCAAGCTATATGACAGGTCAGGTGCTGCATCCCAACGGAGGAACGATCGTTGGTTCATAGTATGAATTTATTTATAATATATGGGCAATACTAATAGTAGTAATTTTAGCTAGGAGGCTTATATATGTTTGGAATAACACCATTTGAGAGAAACGATCTCTGGAATCCGTTAAGAGATTTTGAAAAGGAATTTTTCAGAGGCTTTGGAGCTGTCAGTCACTGCCGTACCGATATTAAGGACGAGGGAGATAAATATCTTCTTGAGTGCGAAATGCCGGGTTTTGAAAAGAATGATATCAAGATTGACATCAACGGAAGCACTCTTACTTTATGTGCGGAGCATAAGACCGAAAACGATGAGAAAAACAGCAGCGGTGAATATATACGCAGAGAAAGAAGCTACGGCTCCTATTGCAGAAGCTTTGATATTTCAAACATTGATGAAAATGCAATAAACGCTGAATACACAAACGGAATATTAAAGCTGACTTTGCCAAAGAAAGCTAAGGAGCAGCCGCAGACAAAGAGGATTGAAATAAATTAAGAAAACGGAGTACAGTTTTGAATGAACTGTACTCCGTTTTAATTGAATGACTTTCTTCATATTGACATCGCGCTTATTCTGTTTGTGTAAACAATGTTAACCGATAAAGAAGGACCTGTATCATTAGACACAGGTCCGAATTAAATTATGTTTAACTATCTGAATACAGATATTACAGGCTTAAAGCTCAGCATGGCAGCTGTTAAGTACTCATTTTTGGAATCTTGAGAATATAGAATCAAACTAACGTCCTTTGCCTTTAATGTCCTTTCTGTACCGTTTATAACAATACGGTCATATCGATTTAATTTATAATAACTGTTGTTATGAACAATATCAGTCATTTCAATCAGCTGCTGAACTGTTTCATAGG
>CAYNPW010000053.1:0-17190 GCA_964399215.1 uncultured Ruminococcus sp.
CAGGGAGAAAATAGAGATAAAACCCAAAGAGCCGAGATATTTAAAGGTGGTGTGGGGAATTGGATATAAAATTGAAAAAATCTGATAGGAAAACCTCGCTTATCTGGAAGAAGATATTTGCAAAGCCGCTAAGAATAACTGCGCTTGTACTTGCCTGCGTTTTCGCCGGAATTTCATTTACAAGCTATAAGTATTCGCAGGCGATCGGAATTGATGATTTTGAACCCGATTATGTAAAATCTGATGAATACTGCCGTGAAAAAATGGAGCTTTACGAGCAGCTCTGCGTACTATCGGCTTGTTATCTCAATAATGTTGACGATAACTGGAACTTTGTAGGCGAGAAGAATCTGCTGTCCGATTTTTTGTACTATATGGACTACAACAGCTATAAGTATCAGAAAACGGATAATGGAATACTGCCAGTTTCAAGTATGTTTGACTATTATGTTTCATTTGACGACGAGGAATATGGAGTGCGTTATGTTACCAATATGGAAAACAGCAGGAATTTTGATGAAATGACTGAGGACCAGCGCATAGAGTTCCTTAAAAACAATTATACAAAATATATCCTGCGACGAAATGACGTCATAACCAGTGATGTAGCGTCCTCGGGAAACATTCATTATTACCAATATATCAATGCTTCAACAGGCTTTTATGGGGGATATTATGATGACTATTACGGATTTGATGCGTATTTTGATGCGTATGAAGAAACCTATCCCTCCGAATTTGTTCCTATAGGCAGTTGGTACTATGATAATTACGGCAGATATTTTTACTGCTTTGGAAATGAAATGCCTATAAGATTTTTTGATTATCCCAAGAACACCGAAAAAGGTCAGATAGCCCGCGATGGAGTTGTTAATGTACTGACTAATTTAAGTACAGGAGCGGAGATTGCCTCTGAGTGGGACGGTGAAATTGACAGAAGTCTTGAGAGTCAGCAAACGGATATATATGCTCTTTATCTTGAGGACACTCAAAGATATGAGGCGACCACCGGAAACGACGCGGCTATCACCGTTTTTATAAGTCCCAAGGCAGATGTGCTTGAATCTGCGGCTGAGAGCTATAAAAGCATAGTAAGCGTTTATCGCAATTCAAAGCTTTTGTTTATTATAAATGCAGCTCTTACAACTCTGTGCGCCGTATATCTTATTATTTCCTGCGGCTTTGAAGATGTTACCGAGGACGGGATCAAGTGGAGCAAGCCTGCGTTTTTTGGTAAACGTTCGGTACTGCTGTATTGCACGGTTGGATTTTTGTATTTAATGCTGAGCGCGCTGCTCGTTGATAACTACATTAATATAATCTCTTATGTAAACTCCCTTTTAAGCGGAAAGTATGTGGGTTACATATTTTTCGGACTTTTGTGCAGCATTTTATCCTTTCTGCTGTTTTTTATCGTTATGCAGCTTGCCGAAAAGGTCAAGACCCATACATTGAGGGACGGTCTGCTTACACTGCGCATTTTCAGGAAGATAAAAAATGCATACCTTAACAGTGAAATGTATGCAAATTATCAGAAACATACAATGGGAGATAAGCTGAAACGACGTTCACTCGTGGTCATTGCCGTATGTGTATTTGTAGCGCTTTCGTTTTTCTTTTCAATGGCTGTCGGATATGATTTTGAAATTTTCTTTGTTTTCGCAGTTATCGGCTTTATTGCTGTTATTTATTTTGAAATAAGGAATATACACAGCTTTAAGGATCTGTCTAAAATCAGCAGGCAGATAAAGCTGATAGGAACAGACGAACCGTTTGAGGAGAAAATTCCAGAAAAATCGGCAGTTTACAATGACAGTGTAACGCTTACTAAGATATCTGAAAAGGTAAAAAATTCGATTGAGGAGCAAATCAAGTCAGAACGTATGAAGATCGAGCTTGTTGCGAATGTTTCCCACGATCTGAAAACTCCGCTGACGTCAATCATAAGCTATATCGATTTGCTTAAAAAGCTTGACTTAGATGATGAGGCGGCAAGCTATGTTCAGATACTGGACAAAAAATCACAGAAGCTTAAAGGCATTGTTTCAGATGTTTTCAGTCTTGCCAAGGCTACCAGCGGAATTGATGTTAACCTTGTAAAGCTGGATTTTGTAATGCTGTTCAATCAAGCTTTAGCCGATGCCGACGACAAGCTCAGAGCCAGCGGAAAGACGATAAAAACAGATATTTACGAGACTTCCGCAATGGTCATGGCGGACGGCGACAAGCTTTACCGTGTGTTCCAGAATCTTGTGGACAATGCGCTTAATTATTCCCTAGAGGGCTCGAGAATATTCCTTGAGATCAGGCGTACAGGGGACTGCATTAAATTTGTGTCAAAGAACATTTCTTCGTATCCAATTGAATTCACAGCAGATGAGATAGTAGAGAGATTTGTGCGTGGAGATAAGTCCAGAACAGACGGCGGCAGCGGACTTGGCTTGTCCATAGCCAAAAGCTTTACCGAGGCGTGCGGCGGAGAGTTCATAATCAAACTTGACGGAGATATGTTTAAGACTATAGTTTCAATGCCGATCTTGACAGAGGACGCTCCGGAACAAACAGATGAGAACGAGACCTCCGAGGGCAATACAGATACAGAATAGTTCCGACAGAGATAAATTTACAGGAGACGCTTAATGAAGATAAAAAATATTTGCCGCAGGATAATTCCTGCGGCTGTGGTAAGCGCACTTATTTTTACGATTGCGCTGCTGATAATAAGACCTGACTTCGGCTTTATGGCAGAGACGGTAATAAAAAGAATAGGCGGAGAGACCATTACCGAGATAAACATTGAAAACAGATCTCAGTCGCTGATGCTTGTGAACGGCGAACACAGGCTTGACGGAAGCTTCTGCGCCGAACTGGGCGAATACAACGGCGTGACGCTGAACTCAGCCGCTGTGGAGGAGTTCAGCAGGCTGTGCGCCGATGTAAAGGAGAAATACGGCGAAGATCTGTATGTAATGTCCTCTTACAGAACGGCTGAAGAGCAGTCGGATATACTTGACGAGCAGGGAAGCGATACCGCCCAATATGTGGGAGCAAGCGAGCACCAGACAGGTCTTGCACTTGATGTTTATGTACAGAATTTTTCGGGCAGAGCATTTCTGAAGTCAGAGGTGGGAAGATATGTTAACGAGCATTGCGCAGATTACGGTTTTATAATTCGTTATCCGTTACTGAAGTCGAATGTCACAAAAATTGATTATGAGCCGTGGCATCTGCGGTATGTGGGTAAGCCTCATGCAGAACTCATAAGCAATGGATATGTCACTTTGGAGGAATATTACAACGCTCTGGAGTACGGCAAATACTATCAATATAAGGACTACATAATTACTCGTCAGAAGGGCGGAACTGCATGCATTCCCGCAGATTGTACTGTCGAGCTGTCCTACGACAACTGCGGAGGATATATCCTTACCTGCAAGATGTGTGGTGAATAAATGCTTCTAAGCCGTAATTGACATACCTGTGAAAATATGTTATAATAATTCTCAGGAAATGTATTTTGGAGGTTGAAATTATGACTTATAAGGAAGAATTTATAAAATTTATGGTTGACAGCGGTGTGCTGACTTTCGGTGATTTTACGCTTAAGAGCGGCAGAAAGGCTCCCTATTTCATTAACTGCGGAAATTACAAAACAGGTTTACAGCTTGCCAAGCTGGGCGGATTTTATGCGGACTGCATTGCAGAGAATAAGATACCCGTCGATACTCTGTTCGGCCCTGCATACAAGGGAATTCCTCTTGCGGTAGCGGCGGTAACTGCCCTTGCAACAAAGTACGGTATCGACGTATCCTATTGCTTTGACAGAAAAGAGGTAAAGGATCACGGAGAGGGCGGTATGTTCGTCGGTAAAAAGCTGGAGGATAATGAAAAGGTCATAATTATCGACGACGTTATGACCTCGGGCAAGGCTCTGAGGGAGTCAATGCCTAAGCTTAAATCTGCGGCAGATGTTGACGTTACCGCAATGGTCATCACTGTGGACAGAATGGAAAAGGCTCTCGATACCGAGCTTTCGGCAGTGGGACAGGCTTATAAGGATTTTGGCGTTAAGGTCTATTCTATTGTAAACATCAAAGACATAATCAAGGCTATCGAGGACGGTATCGTCGAGGGTAAGGAATACCTTGAAGCCATGAAGGAATACCTCGCTCAGTACGGTGTGGAAGGATAATTTCCAATAGTTACATTTTGAAATCATTTGTAACATTATTGTAGTAATATGTAACTTGTCTGTTCTTGAAGTTTCCTCTGATTGGTATTATAATTAGTACTGTAGAACAGAGAAAGAAAAGAATGTAAACACTAAGATTATAACTCTTAGCTCGTTTCATCCTCTCCAAAATTTTTACACAAGCAGGGACCGGTCAATAGATCGGTCTTTTGTTTTATGAAAATTTACGGGAAAATTTTCGTAAGCTGTTGCAATTATAAAAGAAATGTTGTATAATAAACATAAAAATAATTCATTGGTGTAAAACAAAGAGGTATAAAATGGATAACGATAAAAGATTTGATTTAAGGTTAGATGATAGCGGTTTGAGGCTTGACGATGACGACATTTCACTTAATCTCAGACAGACCTCCAAAAAACTTGGAAGATCGGTGCAGAATTCTGTAAATGATGAGCATTCGGGTGATAGCGTAAAGTCCGAAAGCTTTTCAGAAACGCATAGTGACAGACCGCAGTCTGCAGACGAAATGGCTAGAATGATCGCAAGGAATATGGCTATGAATACAGACGATTATTCCTCGGCGGATTACAGTACATATTCCTCTCCTGCGGCTACTGCCGTCAGGAAGCCTGCAAAGCCTGAGAAGAGCGGAAATTCAGTAAAAAGCAAAAAGAAGAAAAAACGTAAGAAGAAGTCCTCGGCAGGAAAAAAGGCGGCGATCATTCTTACTGTTGCTGTTGCGATTCTTGCTGCGGGCGGAGGAGCGTTCTATCTTATGGGTATGAACGCATATAAAGGAGTCTTTCTTGACAATACTTATATAAACGGCGTTAATGTCAGCGGTAAAACTCAGGCTGAGGCTCTTGCGCTCGTTCAGGCTCAATCAGAATTCCCTGATAAGGTAGTTATTACCCGCCGAGACGGTACGGAAATAAATATCAAGCTTGAGGATATCGGTTATACAGATAATACAAAGGCTTTTGTCACCGAATATTACAAGGAACAGGATCATTACAAGTGGTTTTCCGCTAAATTCAATGAGACGAATTATGAAATAAAGAATTCCTTTAATTATGATAAAACTGAGCTGGAGGCTATTTTAAAGCGCAAGATCGTAGAGGCGGAGATGACTGTAAAACCGCAGGACGCATATATTCAGCAGAATGATGACGGATACACATTTTCTATTGTTCCGGAAATTGACGGAGATCAGGTTGATACTGACAAGATAGATTTGCTGTACAGTTACGTTGAGGAGGCTCTTGACGAAAATATTTTCACTATGGATATTTCCCATATTGACTGCTACCAGAAAGCTAAGGTCACAGCAGAGGATCTTCAGGAGGATTGCGATAAGCTGAATAATCTGAATTCTCTGGAAATCACCTTCGATTTTACATACACAACCGAAACTCTTACGGGCGATATCATTATGGATTGGATAGAGTTTGATAACGATAATCCTTCAGAGGGATTTTCCGTAGACGAGGATAAGGCTATGACTTATGTTGAGGAGCTTGCGGAAAAGTACGATACCTATGGTAAGGACAGAGAGTTCCAAACTACTAACAGAGGAGTTATCACTATTCCCGAGGGGCAGGGCTGTTACGGCTGGTGGATAGATCAGGAGCAGACAAGAGATCTTATCTGCGATCTTATAAAAGAGGGCGACTCCGTTGAAACCGAGCCTATTTATTATGTAAATCCCTATTCTAATTATACATATACCTGCAATCCTGATTGGCGTACAGCCGATAAGGATTACTCGGACACATATTTTGAGGTAGATCTGACCGCTCAGCATCTCTGGTACTATGAGAACGGCGAGCTGAAAATGGAAAGCGACATTGTGTCGGGTTACACAAGCGAATCCAGAATAACACCTGCAGGCGTGTACAAGCTTTGGCTAAAGGAAAGGGGCAAGACCCTGACAGGCAGCTCCGACGGAAAGTCATATTCATCATACGTTGAATACTGGAATAATATAAGCACCATAAGCATAGGTTTCCATGATGCCTCATGGCAGAACGGCGTATTTGGAGGAGATAAGTACAAGTCATCAACATGGGGCTCTCATGGCTGTATAAATATGCCGACTGACAAAGCAAAGTATATTTTTGAAAACTGCGAGTATGGTACGCCTGTATTTATGTACTATTGAAAGTGATCATATTTGACCGATATATTGTTATTTAACCTTTAATTTGCGCATAAGGATATTTCATACTGAAATTCAGTGAATAATTAATGGTGATTTAATAAAGATTACAAGCCGTCCGAACACTCGGGCGGCTTGCTTTTATGGGGGATACAGACAATCCTGAAAAGGATCGCCGCTATGAAGAACGCTTATTTAGAGGACGATCCATTGATGAATTCGATAGGATCTATCCATTCGCCGTTTTTCTTTAAACCGAAGTGCAGATGAGAAAGCACTGCAGCTTCGCATTCTGCGGTATCTCCGACAGAACCGATGACTTCGCCTGCGTTTACTTCGTCGCCCTCGGTTACGTTTATTGCTTTAGACAGAGAGTAATAGTGACCGATTACTCCATTGCCGTGGTCAATGGTGATGCAGTTGCCCCATAGAGCGTCTTCCCATACCTTTGTGACCTTGCCCTTGTTCATAGCCTTTACTTGAGTTCCGACATCTGCTTTGATATCGATGCCGTCGTGGGTTTTCCACACGCCAAGTGTTTCGTCTTTGACTAGTTCACCGTTTGAAAACGGATTGAGTATCTCTCCGTTGACAGGCATGACGTTTGGCTGAGTCTGAATGTCAAGCGCGTTGTCGGAAGAGCTGTCCGTTTGTGAAGACGAGGAGTTTTCTGATGAGCTTTCCTCCTTTTCAACGTCTGTTTTCTTGTTGTCCGCCTGCTGCTCTCTTTCAGTTTGATCGATTACAAGACTATCGTTTATGTCGGAAACAGTCTTGTTGTAGGCTGCAACTCCCGCTCCGCCGAGAGCGATAATGCAAGCGCCTAATGTGATGTAAAGTCCTTTTGGTCCAAGTTTTTTTCCGAGTGAAGAATTTTTCAAAAAGTTACTCATATTCGTTGCCTTTCCCCGATAGTTTAATTTTCATGACTTATGTTATCGGCTCATAAGTCCTTTGGCATTATTGTTGACTGAAAATTCTTTATTATTCAAAATGTGGAAAAAATATCTTGACAAATATTAATTTGTGTGATATACTTTGTTCAATACTTTGAAAGGGGCGATATCAAATGAGAATCAAGAAAACGGTGAAATGGCTTTAACTGAATATCGGGCAAGACGTTTTCACTGCGTCTGAGCCGTCCTGACCAAAAGTATGCATTTGCGCACCTTTGGGTGTGTTTTTTTATGCCTGCGGAACGGATAGCTGATCACCGATAGAGAAAAAATATAATATCGGGAGGAATAAAATAATGGCTGAAATTTTTGATAATACGATAAAGAAACCCAGAATAATGTTATGTGCGGTAGATATTGGAGAATATGATGTAAATCTGTCTCTCGACGAGCTTGAGGAGCTTACCGACACGGCAGGAGGAGAAGTCATATGCCGTGTGACTCAGAAAAGACCCGCTTACGATTCGGCAACGTGTATCGGGGGCGGCAGACTTGAGGAAATGGCAGTCCTTTGCGAAAATGAGGATATTGACCAGATCATTTTCGACTGTGAGCTAACTGCGACTCAGATAAGAAATATTGAGGAGATCTGTAAGGTACACACTATTGACAGAACAATGCTTATTCTCGATATTTTTGCTCAGCGCGCCACTACTCACGAGGGCAGGCTTCAGGTTGAAATTGCTCAGTATAAATATCGTTTGCCGAGACTTGCAGGTATGGGGATTAATCTATCCAGACAAGGAGGAGGAATCGGTACAAGAGGTCCCGGAGAAACAAAGCTTGAAACGGACAGACGTCATATCAGAACAAGAATAGCAAGTCTTAACGAAGAACTGAAACAGATCGAAAAACGCAGAGGTATTATGAGGGCAAGACGTAAAAAAGACGGTGTGCTTGTGGCGGCGATAGTGGGTTACACCAATGTGGGAAAATCAACTTTGCTGAACACTCTCACGCAGGCAGGAGTTCTTGCGGAAAACAAGCTTTTTGCAACTCTTGAAACAACCTCGCGATCTATAGAGCTTCCGGACGGACGTTCAGTTATGCTTGTAGATACGGTAGGACTTATAAGACGTCTGCCTCATCATTTGGTGGAGGCTTTCAAGTCTACTTTAGAGGAGGCAGCAAACGCAGACGTGATCATCCACGTATGCGACGCTTCGTCGGAAGATTGCGACGAACAGGCAAAAGTAACGCTGGAACTGCTGAATCAGCTTGGCTGTGAGGGAATACCCATAATTACTGTATTGAATAAGTGCGATAAGGTTCCATATATAGACAGTCTTGAAATCGCTGCTGATGATAACATTGTCAAGATGTCTGCTAAAAACGGCATTGGAATAGACAGTTTGCTGACAGAAATACAGAATTTGCTTACTCAGTCCAGCGTGAGATGTAAAATACTTTTACCATATGATAAGGCAGGAGTTCTAAGTACAGTAAGAGTGGACGGAAAGGTATTTTCTGAGGAATACACTGCTGAGGGAATACTCGCGGATGTGCTGTGCGATGTTAAAGTTTATTATTTGGTAGAAGATTTTAAGGTCAGGGAATAGTGTATTTTTACTTTCAGAATAATTGTAAATTTCCGAATACAGCTTAATAAGAATCAAAACTATGGCGGAATCCTTCGGCAGCGCTTTTAATATAAACGAGTAATATTAAGCGGAATTCATTGTCTGACATTGAATTCCGCTGTTTTAGTATTTACAAAAGGGGAAATTTATGTTATAATTAAATTGTATTATTGTACAATATTGCTATGCTCAATATGAAGGGGGTCTTAATTATGAGTATAGAGGCGTTAAAGGATTTTGTACATTTCAGCGATGTTGACAAACAGCTTGTTAATGAATATAAAGATAAACTTCCAAAACAGTTGATAAATCTTTGGGAGAAAAATGGTTTAGGAAGTTTTATGAGTGGGTATCTAAAGGTTATTGATCCAAATGAATATTTGGATATATTAAATAAATCATACTTTCGTGCTTCTGTTTCTATTCCTATTATGGTAACTGCATTCGGCGATATTATTACTTGGGAGAAAAACCGTTATGTCGGCATTGTTAGGTATAAATATGGAACAAGTGAAATAATGATGAGTAGCTATGACTTATTTATAACGCTTTTAAACGATAATTATTTTGTGAAAAAATTTTTTCAATTTGAGTTGTATATCAACGCTGTTGAAAAGTATGGAGCGTTGAATTATGACGAGTGTTTCGGATATATTCCAATACTTGCACTCGGAGGAAAAGAGACTATTGAACAAATGAAAAAAGTAAAAACACGTGAACACATTGCCTTGATCACGTCGTTAACAGGAGAAATTTTTAGGATTATCCCGCACAGTAAATAATTGAAAGGAATTGGTATAAATGAAATTCAACTGTGAACTTAAAAAGATCGTAGACGACAGCTACGATATCGAAATCGGACACAGTCTGCAAGATACGCTTATTGAGGATCTGAAAAACGGTCTTGTGGGAAAAATCAAAAAATTCGTTGTTGTAACGGATAGTATCGTAGTCGACTTATATGGCAGGGATATTTTTGACAGGATCATTTCGGCTGGATATAAGTCTGATCTGATAGTTATTCCTGAGGGGGAAAAGTCCAAGACACGTCAGATGAAAGAGTTTGTTGAGGACACAATGCTTGAAAAGGGTTACCGCAGAGACTGCGCAGTTATTGCGGTAGGCGGAGGTGTAGTTACTGATTTAGCTGGCTTTGTTGCCGGTACATTCGGCAGAGGCGTTCCATTTATAAATTACGCTACCACGCTTCTTGCGGCGGCTGACGCCTCTGTCGGAGGAAAAACTGCTGTTGATACTCCTCTTGCCACAAATCTTATCGGACTTTTCAATCAGCCTAAAAAGGTGTATCTTGATATTGATACGTGGAAAACTCTCCCGAGAGAACAGCTGTCAAGCGGACTATCAGAAACTATCAAGCATGGCTGTCTTGGTGACGCAGAGCTTTTTGAGTACCTTGAAAAGAATGTGGAAAAAATCTTTGAGGGAGACGTTCAGGCATGTGAGTACATCGCAGAACGCAACTGCTCTGTAAAATACAAGATAGTAATGAAAGACGAGAGGGAATCGGGTTTGCGTGAGGTACTTAATCTCGGCCACACTGTTGGCAGAGCGATCGAAACGGTATCCGATTACAGACTTTATCACGGAGAGGCTGTGGCGATAGGATTGGTCGCTCAGGCAAGACTGGGACAGAAGTACGGATTTATTTCCGAGGAAAACGTCAGACGTGTGGAAAGCCTTATTGCAAGAGCGGGACTTCCCACTGCCGTACCTGATTATATCGATAAGGCGGAGCTTGTTAAAAAGCTCTACACCGATAAAAAGGTGAGAGACGGCAAGCTTAGATTTGTTTTCCAAAAAGAGATCGGAGAGGTAATGCAGTTCGGCGATAACAACTACGCAAAAGAGATTTGCGAGGAAGAAATAGCTGAGATAATCGCAGGTATGTGAGCTCATCGATCATAAAATAGCGTAAAAGGAGCGTCAGTAATGGAAAATCAGTATAAAGTAGTAGATATGGATAATTGGAACAGAAAACTCCATTGCGGTATTTTCAGAAATTCCGCTATGCCATGCTACTGTATTACGGTGGATATTGATATAACGGACTTTTACGCTTATGTAAAGAAAAATAAGCTGTCGTTTACGCTCAGCTTTATTCACGCAGTATCTAAATGCGCTAATGAGACGGAGAATTTTCGTTATAGATTCAAGGACGGCGATGTTGTTATCTATGACAAATGCAATACCGAGTTTACATATTTAAATGACGGGAACGATTTGTTTTACTATGTCTGTGTTCAATATAAAGATGATATGGAGGAATATGTCCGCAGCGCTCAGAAAATAATTTCGGAGCAGAAAACCTACTGCGCGGCGCGTCCTGCAAATGACGCTTTTCAGTTTTCGCCTATGCCGTGGTTTTCCTACACATCGGTATCGCATACCTTTTCTGGAGATAATACTCAGTCCAATCCTATGTTCGACTGGGGAAAATTCTATGAAATGGACGGCAGAAAGCTTATGCCGTTTTCCGTACAGGTACATCACTCTTTTGTCAACGGAGTGCATATTGCAGGGCTTATAGACTGTCTCGGCAAATATCTTGAAACCTTTAAAGGGAGTGAGCAAATGTGATTTACAGCTTGATTTTGATATATAACAGAACAGGCGATAAGCTTCTTTTAAGACGACAGAAAAACGGAAATCTTAAATTTGTCGGAGGACCTGTCAGAGATGACGAATTTCCGCCGGCGGCAGTACACTCGATCATAAGGGCGGACTGCGGATTGTCCTCCGACGAGGTAGTGCTGACTAGGCTTATGGATATTCATTATTACCTTGAAAAAGAAACAATGATAGTGTATGCTGGACGTTATGTCAAGCACGACAGCTTTCTGCTTAACAGCGAGCACCTTGAATGGGTAACTCCCGACGAGGATTTTTTCAGCAGAACCAAAGAGGCTGACAGAGCCAATATAAGGCATATTCTTGAACGTGTAAATGCAAATTCTATGGCTATTCTTGGAATAGCTCCTCGCCCGTCAAATGTCCCTCAAGCCGGAGCTGTAAAGGACAACGCCGAACAGATAATAGGTTCAAATCATTACAAATATGCTGACAGTGCAGATATGCTGGTTGAGCTTTGGGACAAAACTGCGTTTAGGCTCATGTATAAGGGAGTTGCTGCACCGTTTGGAAGATACATGGAAACCTTTCTGAATTTGGACGCCGCTGAAAACCGTTTGGCGCTCAAATGCGACGGGCATATGTATTCTATTGCAAAATCCACAGTTTTTGAGGTTGCTGAGGTTTGTCCCCGCGGAAAATTCAAAGGAGTACTTCTGTATGAAGAAGGTGAGGACGAGCCCGTTTTCTTTTCAACTGAGCAGATAATAGAGGCAAAGCCTAAGGCAGCGGCTATGAGATTCTGTTCGGCAGTGAAAAAGCACGAGATATCCAAAGAAAAAGCATTCAAGGCAATGTGCAATGTAAGTTTTTATATTATTGGAACACTGCCGGATAAGGAAAACGGAAGTGATTTCGGATTATCGTCCTTTGATAATGGAAAGAGAGGTCAGTCGGTCAGATTGTTCCTGACCGAAAGTGCAGCTGAGAAATACAAAGAGGAAAATTTTACTGTAAGTAAATACAGCTTAAAGAATATAGCATTTATGATTTCAGGACTTTTCGGTATCGTCATAGAACCGGATCAAGTATGCTCGCTGGAGTTTTCTGTGCAGGAGCTTCAAGAACTTGTCAAGGACAATTTAAGGTAGGAGCATACTATGGATCTGCTTATAGAAATACTTGCCGAGAAAGTAATAGAATGGTTTTTCGGCGGCGTCGGAGAAGTGGCTTTGGATCGGAAATATTCGAATACGCGTGATAACGGAAGTTAAAAAGCTTGTCAGACTAATATGAATCATAGCACAGTAAAATATCGTCCGACAAGGGCGGAACGTTATATATTGGAGGAATTGATATGAACATAAAAATAATCCCTAAAAAGCTTTCGGGAACGGTAACTTCGCCGCCCTCTAAAAGTGTGGCTCACAGAATGATAATTGCAGCGGTCTTTGCAGAGGGTCAGTCCGTTATCACAAATCTTTATCCCTCGGTGGACATTCTCGCCACTATCGGAGCAATGAAGTCCTTGGGTGCGGACATTGTTTTTGAAAACAATACCGCCATAATAAACGGATTCAAGAACATTCCCGAAAAAGCTGTGGTGGACTGCTGTGAATCGGGTTCTACAATGAGATTTCTGATCCCCGTTGCCTGCGCGCTGGGAGTAAATTCTACCTTTATCGGCGGAGGAAAGCTACCTCAGAGACCGATTACGCCTTTTCTTGAGGAATTTCCCAAACACGGGATAACATTCGATTACCATAATACCATGCCTTTTTCGACTTCGGGTAAGCTGACCTCGGGTAAATTTTATATCAGCGGTTCGCTGTCCTCGCAGTTTATAACGGGACTTATGCTTGTCTTGCCGATACTGGAGGGTGACAGCGAGATCATTATTACATCAGAACTTAATTCAAAGCCTTATATTGATATTACTGTAGGCTGCCTTAGGAATTTCGGCTGTGAGATCTCTGAAACGGAGCAGGGCTACTACATAAAGGGCGGACAGAAATTAAAGCCGTTTTCTGGGGCGGTCGAAGGAGATTATTCTCAGGCGGCATTCTGGGAGGTAGCACGAGCACTCGGTTCGGATATCGACATTCAGGGCTTAAATGTAAATTCTTTTCAGGGTGATAAAAAAATCGTTGAAATTTGCAGGAAAATGGTGTATAATGAAAATGGTACATTAAATCCCTTTGAGATAGACTGCTCGGATATACCCGATCTTGTGCCTATTCTTGCGGTGCTTGCCACGTTCTGCAAGGGAAAAAGCCGCATTATCAATGTCGCCCGACTCAGATTTAAGGAGTGCGACCGTCTTGCCGCTATGACCGACTGCCTTAACCGTATCGGCGGAAAGGTCACGGAGTATGAGGACTTCCTTGAGATAGAGGGCGTGGAAAGTCTCAAAGGCGGAGAAATTCAGGGCTACAACGATCATAGGATACCTATGGCAATGTCCGTTGCGGCAACAAGATGCGAAAATCCGCTGACTATCATCGGAGCGGAGTGCGTGAGAAAGTCCTACCCTGATTTCTTTGAGGTTTACAGAAGTCTCGGCGGTATTGCGGAGGTCATTGATTAATTATGGATTACATATCTTATATAAGAGGTTTTACAGGTCACAGCGAAATATTCCTGATGTGCGCGGGAGCGGTAATTGCCGACGATAAAGGCAGGGTGCTTTTGCAGAAAAGGGGCGACACAGGCAAATGGGGACTTCCAGGCGGAGTTATGGAGCTGGGAGAGTCCGCAGAGGAGACCGCTGTAAGAGAAACCTTTGAGGAAACGGGACTTGCCGTTGAGGTTTGTGAGCTTATCGGTATCTACACGAAATATAAATATGAATATCCCAACGGAGACAAGGCTCAGCCTGTGCTTGCGGCTTTTACTGCCAAGATAAAGGCCGGCACTCTGAAATGCGACGGCGGGGAAACTCTTGCTCTGCGCTTCTTTGCAGAGGACGAACTGCCTGAAATGTCGTTTATTCAGCAGCAGGATATTTTAGAGGATTATTTCAGCGGAAAAAGAGGCTGTTTCAGATAACGGAGTTAAATATTAGGTGCGCGTCTTCGCGTTCGCAGAAAGAGAAAGGCGGATATTTATGACTATTGATAAAGGCGATTGGCATTGGGAAGATACGGCGCGGGAATACCGCAGACGTATGGGTCTGCCCGATAACGCAGTACTTACCGACGAACAGACAAACGAGGTGTGGACTTATGCCTGCAACCATATAGGTCTGTTCATTCAATGGATAATTGAAAACGGTTTTGAGGGAGAGGACGCAGACGAAGAAAGAGCCGAACGTATACGCAATGGCGAAATGCTGGGAACGGAATATGTTATAAACTGGTGCGACTGTAAATTCTGGGACGAAGATGTATCCGAAAAGATACTGCCGTTTGTTCTTTATTATTATAAGGAAAGCAAGTCTTATCTGGACGATTACTGCGAGTGCTGTCTGGACAAAGAAAACAGACCCTGCTACGGCGTTATTACGAACAGGGAGGATTATACCAAGCTTAAAGCCCGCATAGACAAGGCTTATCAGGAATATTCAGCAAATCATTAAATACAGTATAATAATTATGAGTACAATTATTTGTACTCGATTGGAGGAAGTACAATGTCATCAACTTGGAAAAATAATATCAGCTTTACCGTTTTCGGTGAAAGCCATGGTCCTGCAATAGGCGTTTGCATGGATAATGTTCCCCCCGGGGAAACTATCGATATTGATAAGATATATGAATTTATGGCAAGGCGCGCGCCTAAAAAGGACGGAACCTCCACAATGAGAAAGGAAAAGGACATTCCCCAGATAATGTCGGGCTATCACAACGGCAAGACTACGGGAACTCCTCTGGTTGCGGTCATTGCAAATACAGACCAGCATTCGCAGGACTATTCCAATCTCTCAAAGCTTGCGCGTCCGGGTCATGCCGACTACACGGGAGCATTGCGCTACAGAGGTTTTAACGACATCAGAGGCGGCGGACATTTCTCAGGCAGACTTACTGCGCCACTTTGCTTTGCCGGAGCTGTGGCAGGGCAGATACTCGAAAAGAGAGGCATCTATGTGGGAGCTCATATCGCTGAGATACACGGCATAAAGGATAAGTCCTTTGACCCCATAAAGACCACAAGAGATGACATTAAGGATATAAGAAAAAAGGATTTCCCCGTTATCATCGACGTACAGGGAAATGAGATGAAGAAAGAAATTCTCAATGCCCGTAAGGAGCAGGACAGCGTAGGCGGAATTATCGAGTGCATTGCTATAAATGTACCCGCAGGTATCGGTTCGCCTATTTTTGACGGACTTGAAAATTCCATTGCACAGCTTATTTTCGGTATTCCCGCAGTCAAGGGACTTGAATTCGGCGCAGGCTTCGACGTAGCAAAAATGACAGGCTCAGAGAACAACGACGAATTCTATGTTGACGACAGGGGAATAGTAGTCACAAAGACCAACAGCCACGGAGGTATCCTCGGCGGTATTTCCTCGGGTATGCCTATTACTCTGCGCGTGGCGATAAAGCCTACGCCGTCCATTTCACGTCCTCAGGAGACGATAGATTACTCTGCAATGAAAAATGAGACACTTGTTGTCAAGGGCAGACATGATCCTTGTATTGTGCCCAGAGCGGTGCCGTGTGTAGAAGCTGCAGTTAATCTTGCTATTCTCAGCCACATGCTTGAATACCCAAATTTTTAGAAAGCTTTCCAAAGGAGGACTGATAATTAGTGACAAATCCTGAGGAGTTTATCTCCAATGATATGAAAAATGTGACAGAGGTATATCGCGTGCAGATTTTGCTTGCTTACTTTTTAAATCAGATAAATCAGCTTTGTACTCCCAATCAGCTTACAGAAATTGCCACGGGAGAGGGCATAGTTAATTATTTCGACTATACGGCCGCTGTGACCGCAATGCTTGAAAACGGTACGCTGGAGCTTTCCGAAATTGAGGGTACCGAGTATTATCGTCTTACAGAAAAGGGTACTTCAGGGGCGGAGAATTTCAAAAAGCAGGTACCGAAAAGTCTTCGTGACAAAATTTATGCGTCGGGACTTCGTCTGTTTGCAAAGCTTAAAAACGAGCGTGATATAACCTTTGATATAGCAAAAAATGACAGAGGATATAATGTCCATTGCAAATGCTGCGACGGTAATATCGTGCTTATGGATATAAATCTTTTTGCTCCCGACGAGGAACAAGCGAATTATATCAAGTCTAAGATCCAGATGAACCCTACGGATTTTTACTGCAAGGTAGTGGATTATATTATTGAAAATGAGGAGTATGTTCCCAATGTTTCGGAGAATATGACGTTTTTATAAATAATATCCGCTTGAATATGTGGATAAAATCATTTTGGAAAGATATTAACAGCTGCCTGATAGTAAACTTGAAAAAATACGGAAGTCAATCACAGAAATCTATAATAGTAACTGTGGCGAAGGCTATAAGATGTTTATAGATACAGATTCAGCTTTGTTAATTGAGCTTTGAGCAAAAAGCACAAAAAGAGACAACGAAAGTGAAATAAATGACGAAAAGCAACAAAAAATAAAAAAATACTTGACAAAGTAAAAAACAAGTGCTATAATAAACAAGTCGCTTGACGAGGCAAACTGAAAAAGCACGAAGCACAAGAAAAGGTTTGAAAAAAGTAATGAAAAAGGCTTGACAAACGAAAGAAAGT
>CAYNPW010000054.1:0-16311 GCA_964399215.1 uncultured Ruminococcus sp.
AATATTCATGTTAATATTATATCACATTTTATCGTTAGTGTCAACAGGCTCTAATGTAAGTTATTTGTTTAATTCATATCACATCATTATGATTTACTTCACATTCGCTCCGTACAACATCGTGTATCGATCATAGTTTTGATGCTACGGCTGATAAGCTTCATAAAACCGCCTCTTTCTAATTCTTATTTATCCTAGTTGTTTACTAGGTTTATTGTGCTATAATAATAACACATATTTTGCCGTAAGTCAAGTGTTTTCAAAATTTTTGTAGGATCTGCTATTATTCACAGCAAAACAGTGTGTTTTATTGAAGTTTTGTACAAAAAAACGGCTGAGAATTCCCAGCCGTTTGCAATCACATTTTCAGTTCGCAATTGACTTCGTTATCACTCAACAATAAGTCCGAACTTTTTCTTGAATTTTATTCTGTCCAAAGCAAGACCGCATATTATAAAAAGTACTGTGCTTGCAAGCACCTGTACACAGTAAGCGGGAGTCTGACCGAAGGCCGCATATATTGTTGCGGCAGAAAAGTTCTTTGTCATTATAACTCCCTCATAAAGACTGTAGCCTGCCACGCACAGCACTGGGGAGGGTAATATCCCGAGAATATTTCTTAATGTAATTATCTTCTCGCTTTTATTGGTAAAAAATAGGACTGTAACAGCTTTGATCACTATCGTTGCCGGAGCCCATACCAAAAATCCCGTAAGACCGTCTGCCAATGCTCCGCCCAATGCCGCAGCGCCTACTACGTATGGAGTAGGGAGCAGACAAGCCGCAAGGTAAATAAGACCGTCTCCTGCATGAGTATAACCTGATCCCGTAGGGATGTGAAGATAAGCAGTAAGCACAAAGATCATTGCGGCAAAAAGACCCGATACAGCCAGAAGTCTTGTCTTTTTTGCCCGAACTCTTTGTATTGCCGCTGTTGCCATAAATATAACCTCGTTTCATAATAATGTTAACCTTAGTTATATTTTAGTCGTTATGCGGGAATTTTGCAAACTCTGAATAAAATCCGCGCTTATATATCTGATTATTTAAAATGCACATAACACCTATCTGTTTATTGCATTGACATAAGCTTTTTGCACATTAAAACAGTCGGAAACTCTCAAAAATTTCCGACTGTTTTTTATTTTTCACATAAAACGTTTAATTTTAATCTCTTAATTTGTACAATAAGCAGAAAAAATCTGAGGCTTATAATTTATTTGTATCGGATCTTCAATTTCTACCGATGAGACCATTTTTCTGCTTACAGCTTTGCAAGCTTGCTGTACTCTGCCTTAAGAGCAGGATATATCTCCCTGTATAGCTGATAGTACTTCTCATACTCGGGAACATTATCCTGATTAGGTTCCTGAATTTTATCCGTCTTTACAACCGCCGCACAAGCTTCGGGTACGCTGGAGTAAATTCCTGCGCCCACTGCCGCCAGCAGAGCCACTCCCAGCGCAGGTCCCTCCTTTGAGGACGCTGTTTTTACAGGACAATTATAAAGATCTGCAAGCATTGAACGCCACAGAGGTGAATTTCCGCCGCCTCCGCAAGCCATCATGTCGGATACGCTGATATTCATTTCTCTGAACACCTCTACGCAGTCTCTCAAGGAATATGAAACGCCTTCCATTACGGCTCTTATCATTGTATCTCTGGTATGCATAGCGGAAAGTCCAAAGAATACTCCTCTTGCGTCGGGGTCAAGGTGAGGAGTTCTCTCGCCCATAAGATATGGCAGATAAAGCAGTCTGTCAGAGCCTACGGGGTACTGCGCCGCTTTTGCGTTCATAAGGTTGTATACGTCCTCGCCTGCCTTGTCAGCCTCAGATTTGAGGTCGGCGCAGAAATTGTCTCTGAACCATTTCAGGGAAAGTCCCGCTCCCTGAGTAACGCCCATAACATGCCAGCTATTTGGTACGGCAGCACAGCAGGTGTGAACTCTGCCCTTGGGGTCAATGGATATCTGCGACGTATGTGCAAAAACCACGCCCGAAGTACCGATAGTTGTGAAAGCCTTACCGTCAACTGCAACGCCTGTTCCCACAGCGGCAGCGGCATTGTCTCCTGCGCCGCCTACAACGATAGTTCCCGCCTTAAGACCTGTCTTTTCAGCCATTTCGGCGGATACCTGTCCCGTAACCTCGCAGGACTCGTAAACCTTACCAAGCATTGACATATCAATACCGAGAGTTTCGCAGACTTCCTTTGACCAGCAGCGGTTAGGCACGTCAAGGAGCTGCATTCCGCTTGCGTCGGACACCTCTGTTGCGAATTCGCCTGTCAGAACATATCTCAGATAGTCCTTTGGCAGCAGGATATGTCTGCACTTCTCATAAATTTCAGGCTCGTTGTTTTTCACCCAGAGTATCTTAGCGGCAGTCCAGCCTGTGAGCGCAGGGTTTGCGGTTATCTCAATGAGCTTTTCTCTGCCGAGCTTTGAATTCATCTCCTCAACTTCGACAGCAGTTCTCTGGTCGCACCAGATTATGGATTTTCTCAGAACGTTTCCGTCGCCGTCAAGCATAACAAGACCGTGCATCTGTCCTGAAATACCGACGCCCTTAACGTCCTCGCTGCTTACTCCGCTTTCTGACATAACCGCCTTGATAGTGTTTACCATAGCGTTAGCCCAATCCGCCGGATCCTGCTCCGCATAACCGTTTTTGGGCTGATACATAGGGTACTCGATAGTTACGGAAGAAATAACCGCACCATTTACATCAAAAAGAACTGTTTTAGTACCGCTTGTACCGCAGTCCACACCAATTACATAAGCCATATTATAAAACTCCTTTATATTAAATTTAACTGTTAAACGATTACATTTATTATACTATATAATTACAAAAATAGCAAGGGGTTACGGCTAAAAAATCAAACTCTTCATAAAAATAAACCGACGCATCAAAAACAATACGCCGATTTCGTCATACTTTATTAGAGCTTTTTATCAGGACACGATTTCGTCTGTCTTTTCCAGCAGAAAGTATTCCTCTGCTCCTTCCGATTTGAACTCCTTTATTCGCCAGCCGAGACTGACAAGTCTGTTAAGCTTTTCAATGCGTTCAAATCTATCGGTAGTTGGAACGTGTTCACCGTCCTCTGTTTTTGCTCTTGAAACATAAAATATCTTTGTCATAAAAATCCTTCCGCTAAATAAACTATCACGTTGAAATTTCTCATAAATTATTATACAATACCTCAGATAAATTTTCAACTGTTTATAGAAAATTTAATTTCCTCGTAATCATTTTGGCGCAAATTGTACAAAAAATTGTTCTGTTAATCAAATCACAGCAGATTACCGTCCTTATCAAGAGTATATTTTATCTGTATATCGGGAATACCTTTGTCCGAACTATTAGAATACACAGATAAATCATCTGTTGTTTTTTCGTCGGATAATATAACTTCAAACCTGCAAGCAAACATTAGATACACTTCGTTTTCTCCGCTGTTATCCCAGATATTATAATCGTTACCCGCTATGTTTACGAGGTTTTTATGTTCATCAATATCAATGGAAGTCTTGTCAGTGGTATATGTTCCGAAAGCATTCAGAGGTTTTCCGTCAAATATCAAATCATCCGCAGCAAACGGTACATTCTGATTATTTATGCCCACATAACAAAACCAACTGTCGTCAAGATAAACGTCATATTCGGTATTGTTTTCTACGGTACAGTTATATGTAAAAATACTGCCGTCAAAAGAATAATCAAATATCTGCGTAAAAGCTCCGTCAGCAGAGCGCAATATCAGCTTGCTTTCATCATATTCAATTAGCTCCATAAAACAATTCTTCTTATCATTAAATGCATAATCTGAATATTCCAATATGTCTGATGTGTCTTGCAAATTTTTGATTTCGGGGTTTTTGACATCTATGACCGTCTTTTCAGTCAAAGTACTGCTTGTTTTTGTGTGTGACGAATTATCCGTACTTTTTGTGCAGCCGCACAAGAAAACCAAGGGCATAAGGATATAGACAAAGCTTTTTTTCAATGTGATCACCTCTGTTATGCATACAACGCAGCTATTGGTCCGCAAATATTAGTCATTTTACAGCAAACAGCCCTTTATTGCCCTTAACCAAGACGATAAAGGGCGTGATACCGAAGTACCACGCCTTAATGTTTGCTTATGATTTCTTACCCTTAGCAATAAGCGCAACAACAATAGCTACCACAACTACTCCGCCTGCTATACAAGCATAAATTATCCAGTTTGAAGATGTGTCTTCCTTTTCATCAGCCTTATTGCTTCCGGACTCTGCATCAGCCGAAGTATCTGCATCTGCGGCCTCAGCGCCGTCCGTCGGCTCAGTCGCTTCGCTGTCAGACGCTTCTTCGGAGCTTACGGCCGTTGCGTCATCTTCAGCAGCGTCATTGTCGACCGAACCGCTGCCAAAAACCGTAACTATTTCCTCGTCGGGATTGTCCTCTATTTTATCCTCAGGCAGACCCGAAACGGTAAAGGTTATTGTAAGCGGATCGGTAGTCACCCAAGGATCGTTGGTCATTTCAGGAGTCGTATTCGCAACTTTACCGTAGGGATTTTTCAGCTTCATGACCTTAGCGTCCCTGTATGTGCCGTCGCCGAACACTTCGAGATCGGGCTGTTCGTTAAAGGTATATGTAACGCCGTCTATCACTGCTTCGTCAAGTACGACATTCAGTTCTTCGTAGGTTTTAAAGTCCATATCAAGCTCAACGCCCAGATTTCCGATAAGAGCAAAATCAATGGCGTCATCGGGGACCTTATAGCCCTCCATACTTACAGTATACTGTCCGTTGCCTGTGATGTTGACGTCGGTATGAGTACATGATATGACCTCTGTTTCCATTTCGTCGAAAGGCTCAAGGTCAATGGAGTTTTTGTGATCCCATTGATCCATGACCATCCATACGATACCCGCTCTGCCGTAGCCGTCAGCAGTCTCAGCCTCGTCAGCCGCACAAGGGAGAACCGTACTGCAAAGTGCAAATGCGGCGGCGCACATTCCTGTAAAAAATTTATTCAGTTTCATATCGACATTCCTCCAGATAATTTAATTGCGCGCCGATTTACTGCAATCATAAAGCGCGGTTAGTTTTCAATACAATAATTATACACTTTTTCTGAACTATATACAATTAACATTATACACAAATTTCCTGCCATTAACTTTAGCATTTATTACAAAAGAAAAATTCAATTAACGCGTTTAGTTGTGCATTTCGATTAATTACCGTTTAAATCTAGACTTATTGACTTAAAAACCAAGCTGTGATATAATTACTGTAATAATATTAATATCGGAGGAAAAAGCAATGTCGGAAAATATAGAAAAAAAACAGGAAAACACTCAGAAAGAGGGCAACGTGCTTGCAGGCTTTGTGCTTTACAAGGACGCTAATATGGACTGGACAAGGTTCAAAAAATCCTTAAAGGACGACTGGAATATCGTCTGCGAGGACGAAGTAAAGGACAATGCCCTTGTGTTCCGTGTTGGGGATATGATGATTGCCTGCTCTCTTATGCCCGCTCCCGTACCAAATAATGAGGCTGTTGAGGCGGCTAAGTACAACATTCTCTGGAAAGAGGGCGCAGAGATAACGGCAACACATCAGGCGCACGTTATGCTGGCGGTAATGAACAAATTCGATCCGCTGGAGCAGGCTCTGCTGTTCGCTAAAGTGGCGTACAGTCTGTTAAAGCTTGAAAATTCCATAGCTATCTACAAAGATCCTACCGTATATGAAAGAGACTTCTATCTCAATTTTGCGGAAACTATCAAGGACGGCGAGTATCCTATGCCGATACTCATCTATGTGGGAATGTACCTTGCCAAAAGCGGACTTTGCGCGTTCACCTCGGGAATGAGATTTTTCGGCAAGGAGGAAATGGAGATAGTAGACAGCAAAAAACAGCCCAACGAGGTCGTAAGCTTTCTGCTTTCCATATCCGAATATGTACTCTCCGAAGACGTGGAGCTTAAAGACTGCGAAACTATTGGCTTTACCGAGGAGCAGAAGCTCCCTATCAAGGTAGACAAGGGCATAAGCGTACCAGGAAACACTATTAAAATAGGCTATTAAGGAGAAGTTTATGGATCAGAAAGAACGCATGCATAAAAATCTCCCCTACAAGGCATGGCTTGACGGTCTTGCAGAGGAAAGACTTGAATGCAAAAAGAAAATATATGAATACAATCATCTTCCTCCCGAGCGCTGGGAGGAACGCACAGCGCTGATAAAGAATATCCTCGGTTCGACAGGGGAATACGTACATATCGAGGAACCGTTCCACTGCGATTACGGAAGTAATATAGAAGTAGGGGAAAATTTCTTTGCAAATTATAATCTCACCGTTCTGGACGTGGGAAAGGTCACCATAGGAGACAACGCTCAGATAGCTCCCAACGTGTCTATCTACACGGCGGGACACCCTGTTTACCCCGATTCAAGAAACTCGGGCTATGAGTACGGCATTGATATTTCCATAGGCGACAACGTATGGATTGGCGGTAACACCTGCATTCTCCCGGGCGTACATATAGGTAACAATGTAGTTATAGGCGCGGGCAGCGTGGTCACAAAGGATATTCCCGATAATGTGATAGCTGCGGGAAATCCGTGCAGAGTTATCAGAGAGATAACGGAGAACGACAGAAAATATTATTATAAAGACAGAGAGTTTGACGTTGAGGATTACCTATAAGAAATCTAACCTTACACTTGATTATTCGGGGGGATTTTTATGAACGAAGAAAAGGCGAAAAGGGCCAAGGAATACTTCATGCAGGGCTATAACTGTGCCCAGTCGGTGGTGGCGGCTTGGTGCGGTGAGATAGGTCTGGATATGGAGACCGCCCTGAAAGTTTCAAGCTGTTTCGGCGGCGGAATGGGCAGAATGAGAGAGGTCTGCGGAGCATTCTCGGGCGCGTTAATGGTGTTGGGCATGAAGTACGGCAACACCATAGGCAAAGACGCTAAGGCTAAGGGCGAAAATTATTCTATGGTACAGAGATACGCCGCTCGCTTTAAGGAAGAAAACAACTTTGATTCAATAATCTGCCGTGAACTGCTGGGACTTGACGGCGCAAGCAAGCCTGCTCCTGCTGCCCGCACGCAGGAATACTATAAAAAACGTCCATGCCCCGAGCTTGTAGCTATGGCAAGCGGACTTCTAGGAGAATTTATGGAGGAAAGCAATGCACATGAATAATTCCGCAAAGTCTGATTTCTCGCAGTTCAAAGCCGCTATATTCGATCTGGACGGCACGCTTGTAGTCTCGGGTCATGTCTGGAGCAAGGTAGACAGGGACTTTCTCGGCAAACGCGGTATTGACGTTCCTGCGGATTACTATAAAGTCGTTTCAACTATGAATTTTCAGACTGCCGCCGTTTACACAAAAGAAAGATTCGGACTGAACGAAGGTATTGACCGTATTATGCAGGAGTGGCATAATATGGCTGTTCACGAGTACTCTAACGTGATCGGACTTGTAAGCGGCGCAGACAGATTTGTCCGCCGTCTCAAAGAAAACGGCTTGAAGCTTGCTCTTGCAACAGCCTCCACCAAGGAGTTATATGAGCCTGTGCTGAAACGCAACGGACTGTATGATTACTTCGATTTCTTCGCCACTACCTCTCAGGTAGAGCGCGGAAAGGGTTATCCCGACGTGTACGAATTTGCCGCCGGAGGTCTGGGCGAAAAGCCTGCGGACTGCGTGGTATTCGAGGATATTATCGAGGGAATAAGGGGCGCAAAGGCAGGAGGATTTTCCGCTGCCGCCTGTCTTAATGAGCATTATTCAGAGGACTGGGAAAAGATAAAAAAAGAAGCGGACTGGGCTTTTAAGAGCTATGAGGAGTTACTATGAACATATTTATTCACGGACTCGGACAATCTCCGTCGGCATGGAATAAAACGCTGGACGGATTTGATAAGGATAATATACGTTACCCAAGCCTTGCGCTGCTTACAGAAAATACGGAATGCACATACCAGAACCTATATAAAAGGTTCTGTGAATACTGCAACAGCTATTCCAAGCCTGTAAATCTCTGCGGACTTTCTCTGGGGGCGGTGCTTGCGCTGAATTATGCATTGGATTTTCCTGAAAATACAGGCTCTTTGATCTTGATAGCCCCTCAGTTCAGAATGCCCAAGGCTCTGCTGAAATTTCAGAATGCAGTTTTTCGTTTTATGCCCTCAAAGCAGTTTGAAGAAACAGGATTTTCAAAATCCAATCTTATCAGACTTTGCAGTTCAATGGCAGAGCTTGATTTCAGCGGAGGGCTTGGCAATATTACCTGCCCTGTTCTTATATTATGCGGCGACAAGGATAAAGCCAATATCGGATCCGCACGCAGTCTTAATGAAAGGCTGTCCGACTCACGGCTGGAGATCGTTGAAAACTGCGGTCATGAGATCAATGTGCAGTCTCCCGAAAAGCTTTCAGAATATGTCTCACAAAAATTTTTTATGAATAAATCCACAAACTGCTGATATATTTATGCGCATGGTTTGTTTTATATGACGAAAATTCGGGTAAATTGAAAAAAATCTGTGTCAGGACTTGAATTTTGAGTTTAAATGTGTTATAATACGCTTTAGTGATTTAAAGCTTGTATCTTTTAAAGCGAAATCAGAAATATTTATATAGAAGGAGAGTAATTATTATGAAAGAAATTTCAAATCTTATGAACTACCGTTCAGGAGTTAAGGTAGTTGACGCAACGCTTCGTGACGGAGGTCTGGTTAACGATTTCTATTTTTCCGATGAGTTTGTACACGATCTCTACCTTGCTAATCTCAAGGCAGGCGTTGATTATATGGAATTCGGCTACAAGGCTGACAAGGAAATGTTCGATGTTAACAAGTTCGGCAAATGGAAGTTCTGTAACGACGACGACATCAGAGCTGTCGTAGGCGATAACAATACAGACCTTAAAGTCGCTGTTATGGCAGACGTGGGAAGATGCAATTACAAGAACGACATTATTCAGAAAAGCGACAGCCCTATTGACCTTATCAGGGTTGCAACATATCTCAACACTATTCCCGCTGCAGTAGATATGATCGAGGACGCTAAGAAAAAGGGATATGAGGTAAGCTGCAATATTATGGCTATTTCAAACTCCCGCGAAAGCGATTTGAAGGTTGCGCTGGATATTCTGGGAAAATCCCCTGTGGACGTTTTCTACATTGTTGACAGCTACGGAGCTCTTTACCCCGAACAGATCGCAAGAATGGCAAATACATATTTGGAATTTGCAGATAAATACGGCAAAAAGGTTGGTATTCATGCTCATAACAATCAGCAGCTTGCTTTCGCAAATACTGTGGAGGCCGTGGGCGACGGCGTCGACTGGCTTGACGCTACCTACTCGGAAATGGGAAGAGGCGCGGGCAACTGCGCTATGGAGCTTTTGCTGGGATTTTTGAAAAATCCTAAGTATAATGTATACCCTGTTATCAAGTTCATTGAGGAGCACATGCTGAAGCTTAAGGCTGACGGCGTTGTGTGGGGCTACGATCTTCAGTACCTTATGACAGGTCTGCTTAACCAACATCCGAGAACTGCTATCGCATTCACCAAGGATAAGAGAACCGACTATACAGAATTCTACAAGGAAGTTGTAGTTCAGGACTAATTCAGATAACAAAGCCGAGGATGCGTTCTCGGCTTTGTTTATTGTATGTGTTTTTTAATCTACGAAACACCATGCTGCCAAAGACGATAAGTTATCGTTATTTCTCAGTTTTTAAACAGGTCTTTAGCTATTTTACAGCAAATAGAAAAATTTTTTCTATAAATATACAAAATGCACAAAATGACAATGCTATATTTTACAAGATTTACTTAGGCTTACTTATTGACAAAACTACACTCCTGTGGTATACTTTAAGTACGGTCGGAGGGATATCCGATACGTTAAATTTAAGATTATTAATTCTAAGGAGGAATTTTATTATGTCAAAATTTGTATGTTCAGTATGCGGTTATATCTATGAGGGTGAGACTGCTCCCGAAAAGTGTCCACAGTGCGGCGTCCCCGCTTCTAAGTTCAATAAGTTGGAAGAAACTGTTCTTACTTGGGCGGACGAGCATAAGGTAGGCGTTGCACAGGGTCTTGACGAGGAAGTAGTTCAGGGTCTCAGAGACAATTTCAACGGAGAGTGCTCAGAGGTTGGTATGTACCTTGCAATGGCAAGAGTAGCTTTCAGAGAGGGCTATCCGGAAGTTGGTCTGTACTATGAAAAGGCTGCTTACGAAGAGGCTGAGCACGCTGCTAAGTTTGCAGAGCTTCTTGGCGAAGTAGTTACGCCTTCTACAAAGAAGAACCTCGAGATGAGATATATGGCTGAAAACGGCGCTGTTGAAGGTAAGCTTGTAATTGCAAGAAGAGCTAAGGAGCTTGGCTACGACGCTATTCATGACACCGTTCATGAAATGGCTAAGGACGAAGCAAGACACGGCTGCGGCTTCAAGGGTCTTTACGACAGATATTTTAAGGATTGATTTTAGAGGTGCATACAATGAATGGAAATGAGACTATCTGTCATTGCAAACAGGTGACCTATGCAGATATTGAGGACGCTGTGCTTAATCATAGCAAATTTGACGATCTTATCAACGAATTTGAAGAGGTTAAAAAAATTACATCCTGCTCAACAGGATGCGGCGGATGTCACGATAAGGTTCTTGACGTGATTTCCGAGGTCATGATGAAATAATTGAATGTACTTATAAACGGCGGAGCTTGTGAAGGTTCCGCCGTTTTGACATTTTTTAGATTTTATGTAACGAAATCTCAGCTTATGCGTATTACTTACAGGGGAATAGGTATAGATATAAAAACCAAAACGGGCGGACGTATACGTTCACCCGTTTTAATTTTACTTATTCTTTTTGGATTTTACTGCGCTGTAACTCCAAATCAGTCCTATTGCTATGAACAGATACGGAGCAGAAAATGCCCATGTTGTATTGAAGAACGCTTGGGCAAGGTACGCAAGTATTCCTGCAGCTGCTCCGGCGCACACGGCGTTCTCTCCTGTCTTTACAAAAATTCCCGCTGCCTTGACAGCTTTAATCAAGCTTATCAGCAGGAAAAGTCCGTAAACTATCAGGCAGGGAACTCCTCTTGTAACTGCTATATCAAGATACTCATTGTAGTATCTGTCTGTATCCGCTCCGTACTCCGACATAAAATACGGCTGATTGTCGGGACCTATACCCAGCAGAGGCTTTTGACTTATGATATACTCGGCGTCCTTTCTGAGATATGTATAGATATAGTCGTCAGTATCCTGTCTGTATGAATATGTTATCGAACGCATTACAAAGCCGTCGGTAAATATGACCTGCTCGTCTCTTAAATCAGCCGCGCCCGTGCCGAACAGAATTCCAGCCGCAGCTCCTGAGACCGCGATCCCGACAAGAGTGCAGATCAGCGAGGACTTTCCGCCTTTAACGGCTCTGACTACCGCAATTATAAGCACTGCAAAAGCACCAGCGCCGATACCGACAACAGCAGGCAATACCCTTGAAAGACAGGCAGCAGCAGCCATAACAGGTGCGGAAATCCCGCAGAAAAGCTTTCTTGCCTTTGATCCGTCAAATGCAAAAGACGCCAGCGCAAACGCAAACGCAACACTCAGCACAGCAGCCAATGCATGAGGACTGGTCATAAATCCGCTCGCCGCTCTGCCGTGACTGTAAATACCCGACATCTTTGATATTCCGCCGTCGTAGTACATCTCTCCCGCCTCAGATGCAGCCTGTCCCGGTCTTATATAAAGATACTCAAAGAAATTATGCATGATCTCTGAGGTCGCAGGTACAGCCTGTAAAATTCCTGCTGCGGACTGAACAAGTCCTATTCCGACGATAAAATCCGTAAGCTTTAACCGCCATTTTTCCGCAGTCACAGCCATTGCTGTACAAAAAAGTCCGTAACAGCCTAATATCGTCAGCAGTCCGTCGTGTCTTCCGATATAACCAAGAGCTGCCGTATGTATATCGTACGCCGCAAAGCAAGCCGCCGCCGACAGGATCATTACAGCAAGAGGAGCAAGCAGAGATTTATTATCCTTTAAGCTCACGATCTTTTTTGAGCAGGCTATCATGTAAATAAGAAAGCCTATCACTCCAAGCAGCATTACCGCCGCCGCCGAATAAAAAATAAAATTTTCACTTAAATAATGTATTGAGCCTGTTTGCTCGTCGGTATAATCCGCAACTGTCTGAGTAAAGTATGCGGGGACGGCGGCAATAGCAATTATAAGCACCGAAATTATTCCGTAAATACCGCACATTTTCTGCGCTCCCTCGGCAGTCATATTTACGATAAAATCCGACTTTTCGGAGGTCCCGAACAGGTGCTTTCGTTCTTTTGCGGTTTTCTCCGCTTTTTTAGCCATAAAGTTACCTCCCGTAAATAAATTTCATTATTCAACTCAAATATAGTTCTAAACGCAAATAGGGTTTGCCTATGAAAACAGCGGACAAACCGCAAGAATTTGTCCGCCGCTTTATTTTACTTGTCAGATAGAGCAGATTATTTTGCGTACTCAACCGCTCTGCTTTCACGGATAAGATTAACCTTGATCTGTCCCGGATAATCCATTTCCGTCTCGATCCTCTTAGCGATCTCTCTCGCCACGAGAACCATTCTTTCATCGTTGATCTTCTCAGGAGAAATCATAATTCTTACCTCTCTGCCTGCCTGGATCGCATAGGACTTTTCTACCCCGTCATAGGAAGTACAGATCTCTTCAAGCTTCTGAAGTCTCTTGATATAGTTTTCGTAATTTTCACTTCTTGCCGCAGGTCTTGCCGCTGAAATAGCGTCGGCAGCCTGAACAAGCGCAGCCACAACGGTTCTTGTTTCAACATCGCCGTGATGAGCCTCTATAGCATGAATAACATCGGGGCTTTCCTTATACTTCTTGCATACGTCAACACCGATCTGAACGTGAGAGCCTTCTATCTCATAGCTGAGTGCCTTACCTACGTCGTGGAGCAGACCCGCTCTTCTTGCAAGGTTAGCGTCCACGCCAAGCTCCGACGCCATCATACCTGCCAGATGTGCAACCTCGATAGAATGATTAAGCACGTTCTGACGGTAGCTTGTACGGAAACGAAGACGTCCTATAAGCTTGATAAGCTCGTGGTTAAGACCGTGTACATTGGTTTCAAGTACGGCTCTTTCGCCCTCCTGCCTGATTTTAAGCTCGACCTCTCTCTTAGCCTTCTCAACCATTTCCTCAATACGGGTAGGGTGAATCCTTCCGTCCTGAATAAGCTTTTCAAGGGCAATTCTCGCAACCTCGCGTCTGACCTGATCAAAGCATGAGATCGTAATAGCCTCAGGAGTATCGTCGATAATAAGGTCAACGCCTGTAAGCGTTTCAATGGTTCTGATATTTCTTCCCTCTCGTCCGATAATTCTGCCCTTCATTTCATCGTTAGGCAGAGTTACAACAGATACCGCGGTTTCGGATACCTGATCGGCGGCGCATCTTGCAATGGCAAGAGAAATATACTGTCTTGCCTTGGCTTCACATTCGTCCTTGATCTGCGTTTCAAAGTTGGAGATCTTAACAGCCTTTTCGTGAACAAGGTCTCCGTCAAGCTGTGACAGCAGATATTCCTTAGCCTGCTCGGTTGTGAGACCCGAGATCTTTTCCAGCATATCTAACTGGGATTTTTTGATCTTGTCAGCTTCTTTTACTTTTTCGTCTGCACTTTTCAGCTTGTTCTGAAGCGACTCTTCCTTTTTCTCCAGATTGTCAAGCTTTCTGTCAACCGTTTCCTCTTTCTGCTGGATCCTTCGTTCCTGTCTCGAAACCTCGATTCTTCTCTCTTTTAGCTCTTTTTCAGTTTCCTGGCGGGACTTATGTATTTCGTCCTTAGCTTCTACCAAAGCCTCTTTTTTCAAAGTCTCGGCATTTTTCTTTGCGTCCTCAACGATCCTCTCCGCTTCCTTTTCAGCTGAGCCTATCGCCGCCTCGGCGGTCTGCCTGCGATGTTCCTCGCCTTTTTTAAAGAAAATTCCTTTTCCGGCAAATAAACCGATAACTGCGCCAAGAATAAGAGCGACTACACACAGTATAATAGCTAATTCAATAGTCATGTATAGCCTTCCTCCTTCTTAGAAAGTATGGAACAAACATATATCAGGGAAAAAGAGACATTCTCTGACAGTTTATTCCACCTAATATTAAATTGTAAAGATACAAATCAGCAAAATTTATTTTATATAATACTGCCGGCAAAAAGCGGCTAATATAAAAATTATAATGCATAATATTATTGTATAATAAATTGCTGAAATTGTCAAGGCATTTTTTAGTTAAATCCACAAAAAAATTTTGAAAATCAACTCCCCCTGAAAAAATTACTTGACAAGAGGAATGTATAGTGCTAAAATAGAATAGCGGAAATTTAAATATTATAAATCATAGACGGGGAAGCCGTTAAGCGCATGCATTACAGCAGGCTGATTTTACAGAGAGCGCCGCAGCAGCTGAAAGCGGTACAGATCGGAGCTTTATCGGACACCGCCCCCGAGTGCGTCCAATACACGCCGTAAGGTCTGCGTTAAAGGCTGTCAATGAGATTTTTATACGGACGCTGACCGTATAAAAATGAAATTGGGTGGAATCACGTTTAATCACGTCCCAAAGAGGCTATGCTGTCTCTTTGGACGTTTTTTATTTATTAAAGCTGTAATTGTGAAAAGGGGGTTAACATACTATGACGGTCAGGAAAGTTCTTGCCATCATTTGCTATACCGTCAGCTTAGCCGCATACGGCGCAGCGGGATATGTCTCCTACATTGCATGGAAGGGAGATATTTCTTATCAGCTTGGATTTCTCATATTTCTGCCTGTGTGGATAATAACCTACTGGTTTTCAACCTTCTTCTCACAGCTTATTGAAAAGAGATCGGGCGAAAAAACAATATGGCTGCTGCCTAAAAAAGCAAGAAAGCTGCTGAGTGCGTTTTCTAATGTTCTGAGCGTTGCTCTGCTGGGCTTCTGGGTTTATGTTTATGTAATGGAATTTATTCTCAGCACACGTTAACAACTGTCAGTTTAAAATATTCCTATTGCTAACTGTTAATTTAAATACAATTTTGGAGGAATTTATTATGATCAGCTTAAAATTAAAGGACGGTTCTATCCGTGAAATCGAAAATGCTATGCCCGCATACGAAATTATCAAGGGCATAGGTATGGGACTTTACAAGGCGGCTTGCTGCGTAAAGATAAACGGCGAGGTCAAAGACCTCAGAACTGTTATTGATTCAGACTGCGAATTTGAGGTATTGACATTCGACGCAAAATCGGGTAAGGAAACATTCTGGCATACTGCGTCTCATCTTATGGCTCAGGCTGTAAAGAACCTCTATCCCGAGGCAAAGCTTGCAAGAGGTCCCGCAACAGAGACAGGCTTCTACTATGATTTTGAAGTCGCAAAGCCTTTCGCTCCCGCAGATCTTGAAAAGATCACAGCGGAAATGAAAAAGCTAGCCAAGGAGGGTTACGAGCTTGAACGCTTTGAGCTTCCTGCCGACGAGGCTGTTAAGCTTATGTCCGACAGAAACGAGGACTACAAGGTAGAGCTTATTCATAAGCACGACGACAAGGGCGAAAAGCTTTCGTTCTACAAGCAGGGAGATTTCGTTGACCTTTGCGCAGGCCCGCACCTTATGAGCGTTGCTCCTGTAAAGGCTGTTAAGCTTTTGTCATGCACAGGCGCATACTGGGGCAAGGCAGAGGACGGCAAGCAGCTTTGCAGAGTTTACGGCACAGCTTATCCAAAAGCCTCTCAGCTTGAGGAACACCTCAAGGCAATGGAGGAGGCAAAGCTCAGAGATCACAACAAGATCGGACGCGAGCTTGAATATTTCACAACTGTTGACTATATCGGACAGGGTCTGCCGGTACTTCTACCAAAGGGCGCAAGAGTAGTTCAGCTTCTCCAGCGCTGGGTAGAGGACGTTGAACAGTCCAAGGGCTGTCTGCTTACAAAAACTCCGCTTTTCGCAAAGAGAGACTTATACAGGATCTCGGGACACTGGGATCACTATATCGACGGTATGTTCATTCTGGGAGATCCCTATGACGAGGAAAAGGAGTGCTTTGCTCTGCGTCCTATGACTTGTCCTTTCCAGTATCAGGTATTTCTCAACAGACAGCGTTCATACAGAGATCTGCCTATGAGACTGACCGAGACTTCCACGCTTTTCAGAAACGAGGACAGCGGCGAAATGCACGGTCTTATACGCGTACGTCAGT
>CAYNPW010000055.1:0-16225 GCA_964399215.1 uncultured Ruminococcus sp.
TTTTCATATTTTTATTATACCATACTTGTCAAGGTTTTGAAAATTGATTTGCGTGTTGTTTTTATCATACTCACCCGACAGATATTTCTTTTCGCACTTTTTCCAGCTCCTCTATGAACATCTGATCCGCACTGCTGAGACGATAGTTGCTCTGATAGATAAGCACATCCTTGTTTGTTTTTTTCAGCTCCGGACATTTTATCTGAACAAGTCCGTATCTTCTGAGTATTGCTTTTGGCATAGGTGACACCCACATAAATGCGTCGGGGCAAGATGAAAGTATGTCAAACTGACTACCTCTTTCGCAGACATATATATGTTTTTTGTGTCTTGTTATTTCAGCATTTTTTTTCTGATATGCTGTAGAAATGTTTGGAACGGTATTGTCCCCGTGGAGTATTTCTATATATTCGTCCAGTAAGCTTTCATCGATCTTTTCTTCCTTTGCCATTGGACTTTTTTCGCTCATTATCAAAACGCTGTCATACTCCCAGCAGCTATGTATCCTGAGGTTCTTTTCCTCCAGCAGAGACAGGAAAAATCCTTCGTACGGAGTGGGATATCGTATAATTCCCATATCATATTCGCATTCGACTATTGAATTTATAGTCTCCATTGAATTGGTCTCCTTGAACTTGATATCAAGGCAGTCGGTTTTTTCGATTTTATTTAAAAATTCAGTAAATGCATAGGTCACATAGCTTGCTCGGGGCAGAAGCAGAGAAAAGCTTATCTCGCTGTCAGTATTGTCTTTATAGAGGTTTTCCATTTTGTCCATTTGAACAATAATTGCTTTTGCATACTGCAAGAATGCCTTCCCCTTATCCGTAGGCACCACGCCCTTTGCGGAACGTTTGAATATAGGAATCCCAACCTCGCGTTCCATTTCCTTAATAGCTTTTGAAAGATTAGGCTGTCCCATATAAAGAGCTGCTGCTGCTTTTGTTATTGAGCCTAAACGCTCCACTTCCACCATATATCTGAGATGTGTTAAATTCATTTTTATTACCTCGGCTTTTATCAGACCTGTTATATAAAAAACAATATACTCTATGTACATTATATCATACCAAATCAAAGACGTCAAGCCGATGTTTATTAATAAATTCAAAATTCGTCGGTTTTGAATACACACAAAATTACTACTGAAACATATAATATAACAGGACGGTAACCCGTCCTGTGTGAGTAATTATAGGTCAACGTGATTATAAACAATTCCGCTGTCGGTAACATCTACCCATGCGTAACTTGCCGGCTTACCGTCACGGGGACAGCCCGCACTGCCGGGATTGAGAATAAGCACTCCGTCCCGCATTTCTGCATAGCGGCAATGAGTGTGTCCGAAAAATGCAAAATCGCAGTTTTCCTCCTTAGCCTTAAAAAAGAGCCCGTCTACCGAAAAGCGTACATTATATTTATGTCCGTGGGTGAAAAAAATTCTTCTGCCGTCGGGCAGCGTACAGACATCGCTTAATGGAGCGTCGCCGCAGATATCGCAGTTTCCCGAAACGCTGACGATCTTTTTATCGAGATATAATTTTTTCAGCGGAGCAAGGTCTTTTTCACCGTCGCCCAGAAAGATGAAAAGATCGGCGTCGCCGTTTCTTTTGAAAACCTTATGCATAGCGGAATAATTACCGTGCGTATCAGAGAAAATTACAATTCGCATAGGCTGACCTCCAAAGCTGTGTTGCTGTAAAACAACCTGAATAATTAACATTAGTATAACATAAATATTAGTAAAATACAATATAAAATAAGGAGAATTTTTTATGAGTAATTTTAACAATTTAAACAATATCAACCCTCAGGCATTGCAGGGACTTTTATCTGTAGCGTCGAAAAAACTGGGTACGACGCCCGAAAAGCTGCAAAAGCAGCTTCAGGACGGTACATTCGATCAAGCTCTGGCGGGAATGCCGAAGAATGAGGCGGCAATGCTCACACAGGCTTTGTCCAACAAGGCGACGGCAGAAAAAATACTGTCAACTCCGCAGGCACAGGCGATCTATAAAAAGCTGTCGGGCAAATAATTTTAATGCATAATATTCGCATGAGGGTCAGCTTTTTGAAGGCTTTCAAAGCGATCTCGCTGCGGCGGTTACGGATCGTGTATCCGGTCTTGAATGCTGACAAATATGAATTATGCATTTTGCTTAGAAAAGGGGTGTAGGTATTGGACGATCTAATGAACAAGCTTCAGAGTGTACTTAACGACGAGGAAAGTATGAATCAGATCAAGGAGCTTGCAAATATGCTGACGGCGGAAATGCCTCAGAATAATCAGAATTCACAGAGTAACACGAGTAATCCTCCTGCGTCCCCGCCTCAGCAGAACAGCGGCTCTAAGAACGTACACAGCAATATGCCTGATCTTTCGGCTCTGCTGCAGAGTTTGTCCGGCGGGGCGCAGCCAAGCGCTCCTCCGCAGAACGCTCTGCCGAATTTTGATATTGCAAAAATCATGCAGTTGGGACAGGTAATGCAGAGTGCGAATAAAAACGATAAAAACATTGACCTGCTTCTTGCGCTGCGTCCATTGCTTAAAGAGGAAAATCAGACAAAAATCGACAGACTGATAAAGATTTTCAAGCTTTTTGCAATGTATCCGGCTCTGAAAGAAAGCGGTCTTTTGGGAGGTGATTTGTTTGGCATCCTCTGACAGCCAGTTCAATGCGATGCAGGAGGAGGCGATAAGACGGGTGAGGGAAATGCACCGCCGTTCGCAGTCTATGGTTGAGCCTGCTTCAACGGAAAAAACTGATCTTCCTGCGGGGGACGCGTCTGCCGAAAATCAGTCGTCCAAGACTGTTAATCGTTCAAAATCGTCGTCAGACGGACTTCTGGGAAGTCTGCTGGGAGGAAATCTCGGGGGACTGAAAATAGATGAGGAAAAGGCTATGATAGGTCTGCTTATTTACATACTGTACAAGCAGGGCGCGGACGTTAAGCTTTTGCTTGGGCTTGGGTATCTGCTGATATAGTTGACAGTTAGCATTGACAGAATATAAAACACATAGTAATGAAAATACACTTCCGGCTTTTGAACGGAAGTGTATTTTGCTGTTAAAATTATTCGTTTGTCATATTAACGATTATACAGCTCCTTTTACTTTGTGGGCGCTATCGGATTGCTTTTCTAAGAGCTGTTCCATAAATAAATCATGCTTTCCCTTACTGCGTTCCGTAAGCTGACGGTACTGCTCGATAAGCTGTAATTCTTCTGAAGACAAGCTGGGATTAGCTTTGCCCTGCTTATTATTGGTCCTGCCGGCTAGGTAATCAAGTGAGACCTTATAAAAATCCGCCAGTATAACCGCTTTTTCAAAGGGAATATCGGTTTCGCCCCGCTCGTATTTTCCATAGTGATTGATTGAAACGCCGATTATTTCTGCGACCTGTTTCTGCGTCAGATCGCAGTCCTCTTTTAAATCTCTCAATCTTTGGTAATATCCCATAAAAACATCCTTTGTAATTGTTTGTTATAGTATAATTATATCATATTTAATGGATTTTACTTGACTATCCAATTTATTTAATGTATAATATAGCTTATCAATCAGATAAATGGTGAGCCAGAGGAAATTTATGGGTAAGGCTGAAATAAGTTATTATAAAGAATATTTTGTATAATGGATTAAAATTAGCCTATCAGAATATAAAATACCATAAATTATTAAAAATATGACCAGTACCAAGGAGGTAATAAGATGTTAGGCTTTGTGATAGGACTATTCGTAGGAGGATTAACAGGCGTTTTTGTAATGTGTCTCTGCATAGCCGCAGGGCGGGCAGATAAGCGAAAAAACCGCTCAGAAAAAGACAAATAATTCCATTGACATCAAACATAGCAATACATTTTATACGGGAGTTAGACAATCAACGCCAAAGTTCATCCATTCTTCGTTTGCAAGATACCAGTAGATCGTCAACATGATACCCTTCTCAAAATCCGTCTTCGGATACCACCCCAGATCATTCCTGATTTTTGTGGGATCAAGTAACCGGCGGCAGCTATCGGAAATACTGCGAGGAAATGTATAAGAACAAGTAAGAGAGCAATTATATGTGTTTTTTATTACGGGCGTCATGCTGTGATGACTGAATGGGAAACGTGTGGTAATTAGGAGCTTTCCCTCAGGTTAAAAAATATAAAATATTGGAGCAGTCCCGAAGAACTGCTCCAATGTTTTATTCAGCGTTTTCTGCAGTGTTTTCATCAAGATCGAGCGCAACCAGCGGGTTGGCTGAGCCTGCTACCCTAGGAAGTACGCCGTCCCACTTATCAATGGTCTGATATTTGATAAGCTCGTCACTCAGCGATTCAGTCAGAATTTTGTTAGCCTCTGCCTGAGCGTCAGCTTTTGTTTTGATAGAAGTAGCCTCAGCCTCTGCGGCAATGACTTTTTTCTCGGCTTCTGCATTGGCAATTACGATAGCCTGCTCCTGCTCGGTTCTGGTTTTCAGCAGGTTTTGTTCGGCAACCTGCTTTGCTTCGATAGCTTCATTGAATTCCTCCGAGAATTCAAAGTTCACTATGTTGAATTTTTCGATCTGAATGCCATATTCCTGCACTCTGTTTTCAAGCTCGGTCTTGATCTCGTCGCCTACCTGCGCTCTCATTGTGATAAGCTGTTCAGCCGTGTATTTTGCGCATACCGACTTCATACTCTCCTGTACCGTAGGCATAAGCACTACCGACTGATAGTCCGAACCGATATTTTTGTAAATGCTTGCGGAATAATCATTCATAATACGATAGTTGACTGCGATTTTTGAGCTTACGCTCTGCAAGTCCTTTGAAACGGCGTCAGCGTCAGCCTCGTAAACCTGAATCTTGTTGGAGATAGTGATCACCTCCTGCGCAAATGGAATTTTAAAGTGAAGTCCTTCATTATATTCGTTTTCGGAAACTTTTCCGAAGGTTGTAACAACTCCCGTACAACCCGCAGGCACTATTGCGACCGAGCTGACTATCACTATGATTGCTAGGATCACAATGATAATAATTGCAGCTAATTTCCCCGAAGGCTTCTTTTTACCGATGTCTACTACTTTTGCTCCCATAATATTTTCCTTTCTGATACATATTTATGTATCATATACTGCGGATCTTACCGCTTTTTACAGCTATAAGGCGTTTCCTTTAAGCTTAATGTGATTATATCATAACTTTGATTTTTCTGCAAATATCGCCAAAGCAAATCTGATTATCGGGGAACAAAGCTACTTGATTTATCTCTCGCGGACTTCTGTTTTCTCACTCAGGCTCGTTCTGCCTCGTCCGCTTGAACTCTGACCGGAAGTCTGAATTTCAACCAAAAAGCGGACAGCCCTTAAAGCCGTCCGCCGAAATTATTATTTGTAAAGTAAAAAATGCAAGTTATTTAAGAATGCCGTTCAGACAATCCTTTGCGTCATTTAACGCCGCTGTGCAAAGCTCTTTCTGCTTGTCATTCCTGTACGTCAGACCGGCGAAATCACTTTTAAGTTTTTCGAGTACTTCATTCACGCCGTAATGCTTATTGTTGTCATCATCGCTGTCGTCAAACCTTGCATTGACGTCATAATTATTGTTTTCAAAGTCGAAATCAATATCCAGAATTACACCGGCAACATAATAGCTGTAATTTTTCTCGGGATAATTTACATTTTCAGACGCTTTGTCCGTTCCGAAAAAGAAGTTTTTCACTTCGTCGGGTGAAATATTGGAAAGATACTCGTCAGTGCCGTTAAGATATCTTAAAACTCCACAGTTTACAAGCTCGTCCAGAGCGTTTTTGGTCTGTGTATAATCAAGACCAAGCTTGAGCATAACGTATGTCGCATTTGACGGACCGCTTACTGCCATAAGGTCAGCTACTTTTCTGAGCGTCTCGTCTTCGCTGTATACCTGACGGGCTTCCTGAAAACGGTCGCCGTCGTAGTATATCTCAAGACCATTTTCATTTATACAGCAGCCGTCGCCTGTTTTTTCGTTGAGCCTGCGGTATAAGCTGTCAGGGATCTTTGAGTAGGAAAGATTTATCACCGTTCCGTCCACCCGACTGCCGAAACCTATATTGGTATCGTCCGCCTTGATAGTTGAATTGCTCAGGTCAAGCACACAGCCGTCCCCCAGCTTTGACATCAGTGCGGAGAATGCGCCTGCACTGATCGTTACGCTGCCCATTTCTATATTACAGCCGTCAGCGGAGTTTCCTGCTTTTGCGTACCGATCTTCCACGTATAAAATATTCGTATTGCTGAAATCAATATTGCAGCCGTCGCCTATTTTGCGAAGTACGCCGCAGAACGCTCTGCCGCCTATATTTGTGTTGGTCATTTCAAAATTACTGCCGTCGGATCGTCCTCCGCATTCGAGAAATGCGTCCACGTCTGAAATGCTGCAGTTTGACAGATCAATATGACTGCCGTCCCCCATATTTCTGAGGATACGGGACAGCTCGCTGCCTGTCATATTTCTGTTTCTGTACTCTGCATTTGCTCCGTCTCCACAGCCGGAAATTTCTCCTCCTGTCTGAGCGAAAGCGCTGTTCAGAGCCTTATTGACAGTCCTGTTTACAAAATCGTTGACGGATCTTTTGAAATAGCCCTTTAAGTTATTCCTATTACCGAATTTTTCATTGTACCAGTCGCCGTAGCTGTAATCCTTGAAATCCGCATAAGCCGTAAGCTCCTGCGCAGGGAATATCCTTGTCACAACGTGCTGAGAAATGAACATAAACCTGAATTTTTCGCAGTCATAGGTATTGAACGGTATCTCATATACCCTCAGCATACCGTTGCCCCAGCGCTTGCTCAGCGTAGGCTTATAATCGCTTTGCGACAGGTTGTATACATATCTGTTTTCCCAGTCCTCGGGAGTGAGCCTTTCATTTTCGATAGGTACGATCAGAAACTGAGACGTACCGTCGCAGGTATCGTTGTAGCCCCCGGTCATTGCAAATCTGAACACATGATCGGTGTTCTTTTCAAGCTGTTTTTCACAGCATATCTGAGTCCAAGCCCATTCCCAGTCGCCGATCTCAAATATCTCTTTATTCTGACCGCTGCAATCGGTCACAAACATTCTTGAACCTACGTTGCTATCGCAGGTGTTATCAAACTTAAATTCTCTTGCATTGAAATTTATTACCTTACTCATAGTATTATCCTCCGTATTTTTATTTACGGACGGGTCATGAGTAATAGCCGCTTCGCTTTCAAATTGCTGAAACAGCAGACGTATTTCACAGTCGCTGACATACTCTGCCCGACCGTTTTTAACAAGACCTCTCGCCCTTTTAGGGTAAGTAAGTCCGACTCTTTTACCGTTTACGTCTGTTACAATTACGTTTTTTTCTATGGGTATCTCCCCCCTTGTAATCAATGATATTAAATTGTGTATAAACTCGACCGCCGTTTTTTTCTATGGGTGTCCTCCCCGTCTGTTTACATTTTTATGATAACACATTTATTAACGCATTGTCAACAGCCCTGCAAAAAAATAGTCGCTTTATACTAATAAATCTTTTGTATATTGGCAATTATGCATAGCGGTATCATACTGCCGCTATTTTTTGAACCTATGGATAAATATTAATTAATTTATACTTGCAAGACCTGCCGATATATGCTATAATAACTACATATATTTTTATTTTAGGCAATTAAAGAAAGAGGTTGATCTATTATGACAAACAGTTATGAAAGCCCGTTCTGCACCAGATACGCAAGTAAGGAAATGCAGTATATTTTCTCAGCAGATAAGAAATTCACCACTTGGAGAAGGCTTTGGGTGGCACTTGCAAGGGCGGAAATGAAGCTCGGTCTTAATGTTACTCAGGAGCAGGTGGAGGAGCTTGAGGCTAACGTTGAAAATATAGACTACGAAAAGGCGGCGGAGTATGAGAAGAAATTCCGTCACGACGTTATGGCTCACGTTCACACCTACGGCGACGCTTGTCCCAAAGCGGCGGGAATTATTCATCTCGGCGCGACAAGCTGTTATGTGGGAGACAACACCGACGTTATCATTATGAGAGACGCTCTTACGGTTGTCAAGAGAAAGCTTGTAAAGGTCATAGACCAGCTTGCTAAATTTGCGGACAAGTACAAGGCGCTCCCTTGCCTTGCTTATACGCATCTCCAGCCTGCACAGCTTACTACTGTGGGCAAGCGCGCTACTCTCTGGTGCAACGAGCTGCTTATGGATCTTGAGGATCTTGATTTCAGAATTTCCAAGCTCAAGCTTTTAGGCTCTAAGGGTACGACAGGCACACAGGCTTCCTTTATGGAGCTTTTTGAGGGAGATACGGATAAGATAAAGGCACTCGAGCAGATGATCGCTGAGGAAATGGGCTTTGACGCGGTAGTTCCCGTATCGGGACAGACCTATTCGAGAAAAATGGACTATCAGGTATGCTCGGTACTTGCGGGAATTGCGCAGTCGGCAAGCAAGTTCTCCAACGACATCAGACTTCTCCAGTCCTTTAAGGAGATCGAGGAGCCCTTTGAGAAAAATCAGATAGGTTCTTCCGCTATGGCGTACAAAAGAAATCCTATGAGAGATGAGAGAATCACGTCCCTTGCAAGATATGTGATGTGCGACGTTCTCAATCCTGCGTTTACTGCGGGCACACAGTGGTTCGAGAGAACTTTGGACGACTCCGCAAACAAGAGAATTTCCGTAGCCGAGGCTTTCCTCGGAGTTGACGCTATCCTCAATATTATGCTGAATGTAACAGATCCGGAAAACGGTCTTGTTGTATATGATAAAATTATCCGCAGACGTGTTATGGCTGAGCTGCCCTTTATGGCTACCGAAAACATTATGATGGATGCCGTAAAGAAGGGCGGTAACAGACAGGAGCTCCACGAGCGTATCAGAGAGTACTCAATGATCGCAGGCGCAAACGTTAAGCGAGAGGGACTTGACAACAATCTCTGCGAGCTTATTCTCAACGACCCGATGTTTATGATAACAAAGGAAGAAATGGACGCTATTATGAAGCCCGAGAATTTCATCGGAAGATGTCCTCAGCAGGTGGATGAATTTATTGAAAACTGCGTAAAGCCTGTTGTTGAGGCTAACGGAGTTTCCGACGATGTTGCGGAGATAAACGTTTAAATATAATGTCAGATGAAAACAGAGCCATAAGGAAAAAGCTACGGCTTGAAAATTTCTTGCGGCGATCTTCAGGGGCGGATATTATCCGCCCTTAGGATTAATAATTCAATGATAATCTGAGAGTTATGCGGCTATTCTTAGAGAGGCAAATACGGGGAGGTAACTATGAACTTTTATTCGGGAAATTACACAGGCAAGGTTTGTCCCAGATGCGGAAACCCCAACTGTCAGCTTATAAGCGAAACGGATTACAAGGGCGGAAAATACGGCTTTTGCAAGGGCATATGCGGATACATCATTTTCGGTCTGCCGGGTATATTGTGCGGACTTTGCGGAATGGAAAGCGAGAGCAAGACGCGTTCCTACTGGGTATGCCCCGGCTGCGATCATAAATTTAAGGTGTGATATGGACAGAAAAACCAAAATATGGCTTAAAGCTATGAAAGCGGGAGAGATATGCGGCTGTCATCAGCGGGCGGACAGAAGCTTTTTCATAAGGGGCTGGCAGTTCCCTGTGTGCGCAAGATGTACGGGAGTTATTATCGGTCAGGCGGCAGGTACAGCGGTAGGTCTGAGAAAGAAAATTCCACTGTGTGTTTCTGCAATATGCTGTGAAGCAACTCTGCTGGACTGGTCTTTACAGCAGGCGGGGATAAAGCAGTCAACTAATCTCCGCAGATTTGTCACGGGAATTTTGGGAGGATTTGGGCTGACGGCGGTATACTCTCATGCAGTAAGATTTGTTTTGGAAACGGGGCGTAAGCGAAATGGCGGCTAAAGCGATACTGATATGCGGTAAAATATGCAGCGGTAAAAGCACCTATGCACATAAGCTGAAAGAACGGAATAATGCGGTACTGTTATCCGTCGACGAGATAACGCTGGCGGTATTTGACGGCGATCTGGGAGAAAAACACGATGAAATAACAAAACGTATTCAAAAATATATATTTGAAAAATCCGTTCAGATAATAGAAAGCGGCGTTACGGTCATTCTGGATTGGGGCTTCTGGCGGGAGAGCGACCGCAGGTCTGCGCGTGATTTCTATGAAAACCGTAATATTCCCTGTGAACTTCATTACATTGATATTTCGGAGGATACCCACAGGCAGAACATTGCCGAGCGGAACAAGTCGGTATCTGAGGGCATAACGTCGGCTTACTTTATTGACGAGGGACTTTACGGGAAATTCTGCGGAATATTTGAAAGTCCGCAGAAAAGCGAGATCGACGTCCTATATAGATATGAAAGGGGATAACGCAATGAACGATTTGTCATTCTGTGAAATGCAGGAAATTCAGAAGGAGCTTCAGGAAAAATACAAGGACAAATGGGGCGGGCTCAGTCCCGAAAAGGCTAAGGACAAGTTCCTGTGGATGATGATAGAAGCGGGCGAGGCAGCCGACGTTATCAAAAAAAACGGCGGCGGGATAGTCCGTGATAAAGAGGTAAGAAAGCATTTTATAGAGGAAATGTGCGATGTTATGATGTACTTTAACGACATTCTGATCTGCTATGATATTACTCCCGTGGAGCTTGCGGAGGTCTACCGTGAAAAGCACAAGAGAAATATGCAGAGGTGGTAATTTTTCGGAGGTGTGGAAATGGACATAACAAAACTCCAAAAAGGCGCCGGGGAGATACTGGCGAGGACGGTAAACGCTATGAAGGGCGGTACGGGTCAGGTTCACCCTCAGTCGCTGATATGCGCTCTCGGTTCGCTTGCTGGTTACGCCTGTCAGCAGGACATTCGTGATATATACATAAAGGGCAAGGGCTTTCCCGAGGAAAAGGTTTTTACCGTTATGCGCGATAAGCAGGGGCGTAAATTTTATTTTGGAGATCTGCTCAACGAGCCGCTGGTTAACGAAAAATACTCCGTCTGGTCTATGATCGGGGGAGCAGTACGGAGAGCGGACGCTAAGCTTCCCGATGTAAACGATATATTCAGATATGTTTCCTATATTGTGGGAGGCGAGCAGTTCGGAAAGGTTCGCAGTTGTGAAACGGGCGACAGTATGGAGACCTATGTAAGAAACCTGTGGAGACCTCTTTCCGAAATCGCAAAAAATTATGCGCAGAAGGGCGAATTGCACATCGTTTTCGGTATCGCTCTGCAAAAAGCCGCCGTAGGCTGTCAGGGTACGGTCAATATGACCGAGGTCGGCAGGATAGCTATGGAGAGCGCAGTTTCTATGTCGAAAATAGATATAGTCTGAGGAAAGAGAGGACAAAAAATGAAAAAAATTATATCGGTAATTATTGCAATAACTATGCTGGGGTTATGCTCCTGCGGTGATGTTAATGAGGAGGGTTCGCAGTCAGGTAAATCTGATGTTAACTCCGGGACTTTTTCTGCGGAAAAAAGTATTTCTTCGGAAAATGCACAAGAAAAACAAACGGAAAGAACCATAGAGCTTGATCTGTCAGACAGTGAAAAAACACAGGTGACTAAGGTCACTTTATCGGGTGATATAGGCAGACGGGCAAGCATTAAAGACGTATATGGGGTAGATATAATCAGTTCCGACCTTGTGGGCTTGTTCGGCTGCCCTGTAGAGGTAGAGCTTGACGGTGAAAGCGGTTTGCTTTCCTTTGAAGTTAATACGGATAATATGGATAATATCCCTATAGAAAATCTTATTGTTCTGTGTAAAAACTCGGACCTTAACGATGATTATCAGCAGATAAAGAGTACGCTTTCAGGAAATGTCATCACCGCTGAGATAGAAAAATCCGATGTTTATATGCTTGCGGACTGCTATCAGTGGTTTTCTGCATGGGGGATAGACATGAGCGAATATGGATACGATTCGGTATTCACAAGCGATGAATTCAGTTTTACGGTTTCTGTTCCGAAAGGCATATCCTACAGTGAGGTCTCGGGCAGTTGGGAAGCTCAGACTCAAATGATGCAGAAAACTCTTATTAAACAAAACGGCTCCGATGATGCTGATATGACAGTCAGCCTTGACGCAATGAGATTTCCGAATGATGATGACGTCTGTCAAGACCCTGCACCGATAGAGGATCTTGATGATGTGACTGACAATATTATCAGTGTCATGTCAGATTTGGAAAATAATGCTTGCCAAGTTGAACCGAAGCAGACTTTTGAGCTTGCCGAGAACAGAAAGGGCTATATCCTGGAAATATACATACCGAATGACAGTTCTACAGGTATTTCCGAACAGACCACGATAACAGGGTATTATGAATACAGCGAGGACACATATATAGTTTTGGGTTATCATATGTGGGGTTCTGACGAAGAGCTTGTGAAAAAAGCAGAGGAGAGCATACGATCCTTTAAATATACAGATGCAAAAACAACGGAAAAGACACCTGTTACTTCTTCGGAGAAAAAGGTAACAGACTACAGCGAAAGATATAATGGTGCAGAGGTTGCCGAGAGTGCCAACGGTATCTTATTCAGCTGTGACGGCATGGACTTTAGTATGGATATTCCCGATGGATACCAATATGATATTTTGGACTGTACACCTGTGGAAACCGATGACGGCGAAAAAACTACAAATCTTATAGAGATAACGTCTGGCGATATCTACAGCGGCTTTATATATGATCTTGCGGATAGATATTCTGCATACATAGAAGCTAACGCTATGTATAATTTATACGAAAATACACTATATTATTGTACTGCTATAGAACGTGAAGAATATACTATGTCAAACGGCGGAAAAGCCTACATTATGAAGCTATCTAGAGATGAAAAAACAGATTATTTTGAAGATGAGGACGGAGTTTACGACTTTTACGGATTTTATGAAACAGGGGCAGGATATGATGTTTACACCTGGGTAGGCTTTACAATAGATAAAAATGCATCTAAAGAGCAATGTGATAAGCTTTATGACTGTCTTAAGTCCTTTGACTGTACTAGGTCAGAAAAATGAAAAAATAAATGAGTTGTGTCTATCGTACAGAGTACCACTTATGTGTACAACTCCATCAACGAGGTCGCGGAGGTCTTTGACGATCCTACCAAGAGCCTGATCTACTCGCGCTTTGAAAATCCTACTACCGACGCGGTGGAAAAGAAGATCGCAGCACTGGAGGGCGGCGTTGCGGCTATGTGTACCTCCTCGGGACAGGCGGCTACGCTTTGCAGTATCCTCAATATCTGTCAGACCGGAGACAGCTTTATTTCCTCGACTTCTATTTACGGCGGAACTATAAATCTGTTCAGCATTACAATGAAAAAGCTGGGTATCGAGTGCATTTACGTCGATCCCGACTGCACAGAGGAGGAGCTTAACGCGGCTTTCAAGCCCAACACAAAGCTTGTTTTCGGTGAAACTATCGCAAATCCTGCGCTGACAGTCCTCGATATTGAAAAGTTTGCAAATGCCGCTCGCGCAAACGGAGTTCCGCTTATTGCGGCCGGTATCGACGGCGGTATGATAAGACTTTCGGTAGGTCTTGAAAATGTAGAGGATATCCTCGCAGACCTTGAACAGGCTTTTGCGGCTATCTGATAATAGGTTTTGTCAGGCGGACAGATAATGTAGATCTGTCCGCCTGATTTTATTTATTATGGCGAAAACGTTTATAATTATTTGAAACTACACAAATATATGAAATCTGCACAAAATATTTTGCATAAATTTGTGAAAGAATTTCGCTCAAAATTGTATACAAAATACAAAAAGTGTGTTATAATATAAGTACAGCAAAGATAAATCCATTTATCAGGAAAGGGGAGCTGTTTTATGAAATCAATTATTACAATCAGCCGTGAATTCGGCAGTGGAGGCCGCGAAATAGGCAAGATATTATCCGAACAGCTTGATATTCCTTTTTATGATAAGGAACTGCTGGAAATCGCCTCAAAAGAAAGCGGTATCTGTCAGGAGCTTTTTGTTAAGCACGATGAGAACTACACAAACAGTTTTCTGTTCTCGCTGGTCATGGGAAATTATCCCGTGACAGCCGACGGAAGGATCAATCCCGATATGCCGCTTAATCATAAAATTTTTCTTGCGCAGTTTGACACTATCAAAAGTCTTGCAATGAAAGGTCCATGTGTTATTGTAGGACGCTGTGCGGATTATGTTCTGAAAAATATGCCTAATGTAATTAATTTCTTTATTTCGGGAAATATTATTGAGAAGAAGGCAAGAATTCTTGAGAGATATGATATTGAGAAGAACAAGGCGGAGGACTTCATCAGAAAGACCGACAAGCGTAGGGCCTCGTATTACAACTACTACACGGATATGAAGTGGGGAGAGGCAAAGAACTACGATTTATGCATCAACAGTTCCAAGACCGGCATAGACGGCGCAGTCAAACTTATGAAGGACTATATCGCTATCAAAGAGGGCGCAGCTCTCTGATTAAGTCAGATTACTTCTATTTTTAATTCATTTTACTTTCCTTACTACAGAAAGAAGTCGATTAAGCCTCGGCTTCTTTTTGTTTTATACTGTTTTTATGACAAAAGCGGGGCTGTGGGTCTGCTCCCTTTTTCATTTCAACTGGTACCGTTTATTTTTTCCTCTTCCCTCTGATTTCAGCAGTCCAAGCTTGCACATCTCATTTGCTATATTATATGAACGAGTGCTCTTTACGCCCAGAAGCTCACCTATCTCTTTCTCGGTTATTGCTCCGTACTCTTTTACATGATCCAGAACCTTCTGCATCTGAGCATTAATATGCGGAGCAGTTTGTTTATCGTTATTCGCAGAATAATTAGTATTAGGCAGTATCATTTTAAAAGTATTGCTTGTAACCTCAATGCGAGGCTGTTCGTCACAGTTTTTATAGTTGTCATAGATACGACGTATCCCGGTGCCGTAGGATTCGATAAGGTGCAGACGGTGAAACACTTCAGCAAGCTTTTTGTTTCTCGGCTGAGAAATTCCGCTGCGTATATCGTCGGCGGAAAGTCCGGGGAGAAGTCCGCCTATTGAGATAAACTCCATTTCGCTGTCGGTCACATTAATGATTATGCTGCCGCTGAAGCTGTAATCACGATGAACTATAGCATTCAGCAGAGCCTCTCTGATAGCCGCTTCGGGATATTCAGAGCGTTCAATACGCTCCAGACCTTTAAAGCTTGCCGCAGTTTTATTGCAGAGCATAAGGTAATCAAATGCGCTGTCGAGCTGAGCAAACACCGAACCCCCGAATTCCTTGCTGTCCTTAAATACGGTCTTAGCGTCATCGCTGAATACTGCGATCTTTATAGTGTGGCGGCACTGGTCTGACAATAAAAGTCCGAGATCGGAATAAAGTCCCGATGAAAGCTGAGTGATTCCCAGCGCAGAATATTTCTGAGGCGAGAACTCTACTCCGTACCGATCAAAAGCTTTTGCCGCCGCTTCGAAGGTAAGCGCCTGTTCCAAAGAACGCGAATCCTCAAAAGTATCTCCGTCGTTTTGTTTTATCAGCTGCCTTATCAGTTCATGGGAAGCCGGAGCGGAAGAAGCTCCCTGTCGGACATAAACTCCGCTTGGCTTCAAGCCTTTTGAGCGCAGGTAATACGGCTTGTTCGTTCCCTCGTTTACTGTTATTTTAAGTACTTTGTTTTCTTGTACCTTGAAACGAACGAACATCGTAACGTCAGGCATAATTGCGTCGCGTATTCCGTTGGAAATACGGGTATGCTCTTCGTCAATATTATCTATCCCGACAACGTTTCCGTTATCGTCAATACCCACATAAACAGTACCGCCGTCGGTATTTGCAAATGCAATGACTTCCTTGTATATTTCCTCAGTAAACCGTGATTTAAACTCTATACTTTCAGTTTCGTAATTCATACTGCCGACCTCTTTTCACTTTTTTATTATTATAACGCTGAATTTTCACTTTGTCAAGGTGAAAAAAGTGAAAATTCGGCTGAATCAGTGAAAATTCAGCCGAATTATGTGAGGATTTATTATAGCAGATTTCTTATTATATTTGTATTTTCATTTTATCTTATGTATAGCCTGTCCGCAATTCTCAGCAGACACATACAGCATTCCAGTTCTCGGTTCAACGTTGTCTGTAACGGGTCGCCCTCGCGAATACGCATTGTTCGTCTGATCTCTTTGGGAATTACTACTCTGCCGAGGTCGTCAATTCGGCGTACTATT
>CAYNPW010000056.1:0-16126 GCA_964399215.1 uncultured Ruminococcus sp.
ATTATAAGTATAGCACATTTCGATATATTTTGCAATAAACATAGTATACAAAAAATCCGCAGAACTCTTGTCTGCGGATTTTTAATGCAGAGCCTCAGTACTTGTAATTCGGCTCTGCATTTATCAATCCTGTTCTTTCCGTATCTTAAAAATCATTCTGAGTATTCCCGAAAGCGCCTTGGGACTTTTCACTACTACAACTTTCATAAGTATGACCTCCATTCAGTTATAATACATAATATGAAAATTTCTGAAATCGGTGAATAAACTGCTTAAATTTTGCTAATCAGGACAATAAGACTGTATAACCAGCAGTATTCCCTGTGAAAATTCAACAACAGTTTGTTCAGAAATAATCTTATTTGAAATTCCCAATGGAAAAGTATTAGTCAAAACACAATCAGTAACCTCATATTTTGTTCCACTGATAGCAAGTCCTGACACTTTTTCGGAGTATGACACAAGAGATAATGTAAAATCCTCAAGTCTGTCAAAAACATATCTGCCCGGCTTTAACAGCGTGATACGCTCTTTGTCGGAAACTATCGTGCCAAAGGCATTCTTTGAAAGCAGATACATAAGCGACTGAATATTGCCGATAGTATGGTCAAGACGCCCGCCCGTTGCGCCGTAAATTCTAAAGCTTTTACAGCCCTGCGCAAGACCCTCCTTAAGCGCAAGCATAAGGTCTGTGTCGTCCTTTTCAACAGGAAATATTTTTATATTCTCATGCTGCGGAATTTTACCCATAGAATCAAAATCGCCTAATACCAAATCTGACCTTATGCCCAAAGAGCTTGCAAGCTCATATCCCTTGTCGGCAGAAATCACCAAAGAGTTTTTCACAAAGGAAAAATCAACGAATTTCCTGCAAACAGTATCTCCTCCTGCAAATATAGTACATTTATCAGTCATTTTTATACTCCCACTCGTTGAGATTCTTTGCCTGTTCGTACATTTCCTTATAGCTGTCAAATCTTGAACGTGGAATTTTTCCCGCCTTAACTGCCTCTATGACCGCACATCCCTTTTCCTTAGTGTGACTGCAATTCGGGAATCTGCATTTACCTAAATATTCCCTAAATTCACAAAAGCAATCGGCAAGCTCATCCTTGAAAATAATATCATATCTATTGGTATCAAAGGACGAAAATCCGGGCGTATCGGCAATATATCCGCCGCCCTCAAGCTTGTATAGCTCAACATGACGTGTAGTGTGCTTTCCTCTGCCCAATTTCTGACTTATCTCATTTGTTGCAAGCTTAAGATCGGGAAACATATTGTTGAGCAATGAGGATTTTCCAACACCCGTATTTCCAGTAAAAGCGGAAAGCTTTCCAACAAGCGCATTTTTTACAGAATTACTCCCCTCGCCGCTTATATTATTCACTTCAAACACTTCAATTCCTGCACGTCTGTAAATTTCGGAAAATTCGCCGCTGTCCTGCTTGTCTATTTTGGTAAATACAATAATCGGTCTGATTTTCTTGAACTCCGCTATTGCGATAAACTTATCCAAAAGAAGCAAATTTGGTTTTGGCTCGCAGGTAGCGCATACAAATGCAAGTATATCAAGATTAGCCAGTGGAGGTCTTATAAGCAGAGATCTTCTTTCATCAATTTCTTCAATAACGCAGGAACCGTCTTTTTCTTTAGTGACAGTAACTCTGTCGCCGCATACGGGAGAAATTTTCTTCTTTCTGAAAATTCCCCTTGCCTTACATTCAAAAACGCCGTCGGAGGTTTCTACGATGTAGAGACCTCCGATTGCTTTAATTATAATTCCGTTCATATAACTATTCTATCCAAATCCGCTGTTATATCAGGATGCAGAATTGTCGTTGACCGTACCGTTCGGATCCGGCTGAGAATTAGGCTCGGTATCACTTACAGGAGGTGCAGGAATCTCCTCTGTTGTAGTTGTGGTAGTAGTCGTAGTCGACTCTGTAGTAGTAGGAGTAATATTAAGCAGACCCGACTCATTGAGCGAACCGTTGAGCTTAATTTCCTTCTTATCATAGTCAATATCATAAACCGCATAGTTTATTGTCTGTCCCGACTCTTCATTTCTGATAGAGATAGTTAGAGTTTCGGTCTTTTTACCGGAAATATCAATATTTACCGTACCGCCGGCAACTGTTTCACCTCTTGAAATAGACTGCTGATAAGCAACATTACCGTTCTTGTAAACTTCAATAGTATACGAACCGTGAATACCATTAGGCAGAGGAAGTGAGATCGTCAGATCAACAGGCTCAGTCTCGCCTGTTGAAACATAAATTGTAACCTCAGTTTCCATATCCACCTTATCTCCTGCGTCAATGGACTGATCGATTACCTTGCCCTTATCGCCCTCGTGCTCTATCTCCTCAACCTTGGCAACAAGCTTGTTTTCCTTGAGTGCGGCAATAGCCTTTTCCTTAGTCATACCTACAACGTCAGGGACCTTGACCTGTGTATCAACAGGACCCTTACTTACGAAGATAGTTACTGTGCCGCCGACAGCATATTCGCTTCCGGCAGGAGGCTCAGTCTTAATTACAAGACCCTCTGCAACTTCATCGTCAAACATTGTTCTGAGAACAACATTAAAGTTAGCGGCTCTCAGCTCGCTTTCGGCAACTGCCTGTTCATTGCCGGTCATATCGGGAATGATCGTCATCTGCATACCCTTGCTGACTTTAAGAGTAATAGTATAGCCTTCTTTGACAGACTTACCTGCCGTCTGGCTCTGCCAGAAAATAATACCGTCGTCATATTCATCATTATACTCGTTAACGAGATCAAATTTAAGCTTGTCTTTCCAGTCCTGTTCAACCTGAACGATGTTCTTTCCTACAAAGTTAGGCAAAGTGACCGTACCAGTGTGTATCCCCGATGTACCGGAGAATGATCTGATAACTACCCAACCGATAACGCATGCTGCAACAATAACAACAGCAACAGTAACGGCAAGAAGAATAGGTACAACGTAAGAGCGTTTCTTACCGTCCTCCTCATCATCTTCTTCGCTTTCGTCATCATCAGCATCTTCATTGTCTTCATAATCCTGATCATAATCGTCATAAACAGGAGGCTGATTGTTATCGGTTTCATTAAATAACTGACTTGAAGCTACCGACATATTATCTCTATAACCGAAAACAACAGACTGATTAAGCTTGAACGTGTCAATATCTCTTATCATTTCAGCAGCAGACTGGTATCTTCTTACAGGCTCTCTCTCCATAGCGTGAATAACTATTTCTTCCAGGGCCTCCGGAATCGCAGGCATGATCTCTCTCGGAGGAACAGCTTCTTCCTGCATATGCTTAAGCGCGATAGCTACAGGATTTTCACCGTCAAAAGGTTTTTTGCCTGTAAGCATTTCGTAGAGCATTACGCCCACAGAGTAAATGTCGGAACGCTCATCGGTCATATCGCCTCTTGCCTGTTCAGGGGAAATATAGTGAACAGAGCCTATAGTTTTATCAGAAAGGGTCTTTCCGTCTATCCTTGAAAATCTCGCAATACCGAAATCCATTACCTTGATAGTACCGTCGGTAAACAGCATAATATTCTGCGGCTTGATATCGCGGTGGACTATACCCTTGTCATGAGCGTGCTGCAGCGCCCTCAATATCTGAGTTACAAAATGCAGCGCGTCCTTCCATTTGAGTACACCCTGTCTTTCAATAAACTCCTTCAGGGTTATACCGTCAATGTACTCCATAACGATAAACTGAATTTCGTCAGTAAATCCCACGTCGTATATCTTAACGATATTAGGATGTGAAAGCACAGCGATAGCCTTGCTCTCGTTTCTGAATCTGCGGAGAAATTCCTCATTTTCCGCAAACTCGGGCTTAAGAATTTTAACGGCTACCGTGCGGTTTTCCATTACGTCCATTGCCTTATAAACGTCAGCCATTCCGCCTACGCCTATCAGCTCGGTAATTTCATATCTGCCGTCAAGCTTCTTACCGATGTTAGAATCCATTTAATTCAACTCCTATTTTTTATTGATTGGTTACTCACTTATGTTAATTTGCAATTACAGCTGCGGAAATATTATCCTTACCTCCGCATTCGTTTGAATATGCGGTAAGCTGAGAGATAGCATTATCAAGATTATTTCCGAAAACCGATGTATATATCAGCTCCTCACTGCAATAGCCCGACAATCCGTCGGAACAAAGGAAAACAGAGAAATTGCCTTCTTCCTCCAACTCAAAATAGTCAACCTCAACATCAGGCTCACGCCTACAGCCTTAGTAATGACGTTTCTCATCGGATGGACCTTTGCTTCCTCAGGGGTTATCTGACCGCTGCGGCAGAGCATTTCGACATAGGTATGATCAGTGGTGACCTGCCTGATCCCGTTATTATTCATAACATAAACTCTGCTGTCACCTACATTAACAATATAAATCTTCTTGCCGATCACAAGCGCTGCGGCACATGTAGTACCCATACCGTTTTTGTCAATGTCCTCACGGCTTTTTTCATACACCAAAGTATTTGCATAATGAACAGCGTTAAGCATAAGGTTTCTTATCGAGTTGTCATTCATATCCGCACGGAAGTTTTCCATGACCCTTTTGAAAAAAGCGTCAATCGCAACCTGACTTGCAACTCCTCCGGAAGCGGCGCCCCCCATACCGTCGCATACAGCGGCACAGAAAATGTTATCACCGAGATACTCGGCTCTAACCCGATCCTGATTTTCACTTCTCTTTTTACCTATGTCAGTAGCCGATGCCAGAAACAAGCAGCTCACCACCTTTCGTTAAATTTCGTATTCCCGTCGTAGCTGACCGCACGCTGCGTCAATATCAGCTCCCAGCGTTCGTCTAACAGTCGCATTCAGTCCCAGCTCTTCAAGATAATTCTGAAATCTGCGAGCTGATTTCCTGTCAGAACTGTAATTACGCTCCTTGATCTTATTTACAGGAATTATATTTACATGACAGACAAATCCGCCTAACAGTTCCGCAAGCTGCTTTGCGTCCTTTCGCGTATCATTATGTCCGTCAATCAAAGCGTACTCAAATGAAATCCGTCTGCCTGTTACCTTGAAATAATACTTGCAAGCCTCAAGCAGCTCATTAATATCGTACCTGTTATTCACAGGCATTATCTCGCTTCTGGCCTTATTGTTGGAGGCGTGAAGCGAAATTGAAAGCGTTATACCGAGTTTAAGCTCGGCAAGCTCATAAATCCTCGGAACTACCCCGCAGGTAGAAACAGAAACATGTCTCAGAGACATATTCATTCCCTTTTCGCAGGACAGTATTTTAAGGAAATTAACAACATTATCAAAATTATCCATAGGCTCGCCTATACCCATAAGCACTACGCCCGAAATCTTGCGTCCGCTGTTTCTCTCAGCCTCGTAGATCTGCAAAAGCATCTCTGAGGAAGTCAAGTCCCTCTTATATCCGGCAATAGTGGAAGCACAGAAACGGCAGCCCATTTTGCAGCCCACCTGAGTGGATATGCAAATGGTATTTCCATAGCTGTATTCCATTATAACAGTTTCTATATGATTTCCGTCAGAAAGTCTATATAGATATTTTACAGTATTATCGGTATTAGATTCAAGCTTTTTGACAACAAATAGTGATTTTAAACAAAATTTTTCTTTTAAATGCTCCCGTAATTGTACAGATAGATTAGTCATTTCATCAAATGATGATACACGTTTGACGTGCAGCCACTCAAAAATCTGTTTAGCTCGGAATTTTTTCTCACCCAAAGCCACGATCTGATCTTCAAGTTCCTCAGGAAAAAGACAGAGAATGTCAATTTTATTATGTTCGTCGCAAACTACCATACGTCACCTCCGACGAATGAATTTAGCAATGAAAAATCCGTCCGAACCCCATTTTGCAGGAGTAATAGTTACTCGGCATTCATTTTTGAGATTTCCAAAGCTATCACCCAAAGGCGCAGGCTCATAATCGGGATTTTCCTTTAAAAACCTGTCCGTGACCTTGTCATTTTCAGCTCTTGAAACCGTACAGGTCGAATAAACAAGCGTTCCCCCTTGCTTAACGTAACGCGACGATGTTCTGAGAATATCATACTGTATATCAGGCAATCTCTCAAAGTCTTTAGGATTTTTATACTTGATCTCAGGCTTTCGGCGTATAACACCCAGACCCGAACATGGCACATCGCAAAGCACCCTATCTGCAAGCGGCAAATCCGGATTAAAAACCTTCGCATTATTGACCTTTGCCTCGACACAGCTCAATCCCAGCCTTGCTGCTCCAGACTTTATAAGCTTAACACGGTTTTCATGTAAATCAAAAGCTAACACTCTGCCATGATTTTTCATTTGCTCGGCAATAGTAAAGGTCTTGCCGCCGGGAGCAGAACACAGGTCAAGCACAACATCATTTTCCCGAGGATCGAGAGCCGCACAACAAAGCTGGCTGGACAGATCCTGAACATGAAGTCTTCCCTCAGTGTAAGCTTTTGTTTTCTCCACCGAACGGCTGAAACACACGTTGACCGAATCGGGAAGAAAACCACTTATTTCAAAAGTCGCTCCGTCCGTGAGAAGCATATCCAAAGTGCTGTTCATATCGTGGAACACGGTATTTATCCGAACAGACGTGGGCGCTTGTCCCACGGAGGTCTCAAGCATATTCTGACAGATCTCCCTGCCGTACTCGTCGTTCCACTTTTTAACAAGCCACAGCGGACATGAGTACTCTAAAGCTAGTTTCTCCAAGGGATCGCTTCGTTTCGGCAGTTGCTTGCCGTTTCTGATAAATTCCCTGAGTAAACCGTTGACAAACCCGGACACAGCAGGATTTCTGTCTTTTTTGGCAAGCTTGACAGATTCGTCCACTGCTGCAGAATCCGGAACCGAATCCATATATTTTAACTGATACAAGCCCGTTCTCAATATGTTACGTACAGTATTGCCAAGCTTATTATTAAGGTTCTTTAAAAGGCTTTTTATTATCTCGTCAAGAGTGAGCTGTCTTTCAAGAACGCCGTAAAACAATGCAGATGCAAATTTTTTGTCCTGCGTCGTAAGATCGCTTTTTTCAAGTGCAGCATCCAATATTATATTTGAATATGAAGAATTTTCATCAAGCTTTGTTAAAAGACTGACTACAAATTTTCTGGAATTAGCCAATTAAACTCCTCCGAATAGTGTAAAGTAAAGCGCTTTACAATTTAATGGTTCTGACAAGCAAAATTACTTGTCTTTTAAAGCAGCGCCCTTTTGGATAGGTTTACCTCTGAGATAATCGGCAGTTTTCATTCGTTTTGATCCCTCCGCCTGTATCTCGGTAAACCTTATTACTCCGTCTGAACAGGCAACTGAAAAGTCCTTTTCATTGACAATAGTTCCCGCAATTTCACCGCAGGGAGTATCCGATATTATCTCAGACCTATATATCTTTATTCTTTTACCGTCAAGCATTGTTACTGCACAGGGCCAATCCGAAAGGCCGCAGATCTGCTTGTGGATTTTTCTTACAGGAGCATTAAAATCAATACCGCACATTTCCTTTGAAAGCATAGGAGCATAGCTTGACCGGCTTTCGTCCTGAGGTACGGGAGTTATCTTTCCATTTTCAAGCTTTTCAATGGTTTCGATAAGCAACTCAGCCCCTATATCCGCTAATCTGTCAAACAACTCGGCGGACGTCTCGTTTTCACCGATAGGAGTTTCTCTCTGTAATAGCATATCTCCCGTATCAATGCCCTCGCCCATTAGCATAGTGGTAATACCTGTCTTTTCCTCGTCGTTAAGCACAGCCCATTGAATAGGACCTGCCCCACGATATTTAGGAAGCAGTGATCCATGAACATTTACACAGCCGTACTTTGGGATTTCCAATACAGACTGCGGAAGGATTTTCCCATAAGCCACAACGACAATACAGTCGGGATCAAGTCTTTTCAGCAGTTCAATATAGTCCTCGCTGTTATTTTTCAAGCTCGCGGGCTGATATACGGGAGTATCATATGACAAGGCAAGTTTCTTTACAGGAGGAGGCGTAAGCTTATATCCTCTGCCCTTCGGCTTATCAGGCTGAGTGAAAACAGCCTGAACAGTGTGGCCATGATCATACAATGCCTGCAAAGTAGGGACGGCAAAATCAGGGGTACCCATAAAAACTATATTCATTTATTCTTCTACCTCAATAAATTCTTCTACATATTCAAGGAAAAGATGACCGTCAAGATGAGCTGTTTCATGGCAAACCGCCTGAGCAAATAAGTCAGAAACCGTCATTTCATACCATTCTCCGTTTCTGTCCTGAGCCCTGAAAGTAACGCTCTTGGGGCGTGTCACGTATCCCCATTCTCCGGGACATGACAAACAGCCCTCCTGAACTCTCTGCTTCTCCTCTGACTGCCAAGTAATTTCTGGATTTATAAGCTCGTAGATCTTTCCGTCTCCTACATCGATTATGCAGAAACGTCTGAGAATGGCTACCTGCGGAGCGGCAAGACCTGCGCCCTCTGCCTTTTTCAAAGTATCTGCCATATCGTCAAGCCACGTCCACAGCTTTTGGTCAAACTTTTCCACAGGCTTACATACCTTATGGAGCATTTCATCGCTTTTATTCAATATTTTCCTTATTGCCATTTCTATGACCAATCCTTTCTAAAGTCCGATGTCTCCGTTAATGTCCGCATAGATATGTACTGCTCTGAAATCATTGTTCTTATAGAACTCACTCAGTACAAATCTTATCATTTCACGGAAATTCTTATTATTTTTAGATTTAAGTATTAATCTGTACCTATATTTATTGTTTATCATTTCCAGAGTGCACGGAGCGGGTCCTATCGCCCTCAAAGGAAATGAAACCTTATGTGTTTTAATATATTCTCCGATAAGCCAAGTCACCCATTTTGAAGCTGAAATCGCCTTACTTTCCAGTGTTGAAGAAAATCCTAACACACAAATATCGCAGAACGGAGGATAGATCAGCGCCTGTCTCAATGCGATCTCCTCAGCATAAAATTCGTCATAATCCTGTTGAGCTGCAAGATTCAGCACATAATGCTCGGGAACAAAAGTCTGGATGTATGCAAATCCCGGTTTCTGTCCTCTGCCGCTTCTGCCGACTACTTGCGTCAGCAAGGAAAATGTACGCTCATAGCTTTTAAAATCACCCGTAAACAACGCCTTATCCAGTGAAACAACTCCTACCAGAGTAACATTCGGAAAATTAAGTCCTTTTGCTATCATCTGAGTACCAAGCATAATATCGTACTCATGATTTTCAAAAGCCTTAAAATTCTCCTCATAGGAATATCTTGAAGAAGTTGTATCGGCATCCATACGCAGGATTCGTGCGCTCGGAAATATCCTTGCGATTTCGTCCTCAACACGCTGGGTGCCTACTCCGCCAGATTTAAGTTTATCCGACTTGCAGTTGGGACACACGCAGTTGTTGTCCATTGTATATCCGCAGTAGTGACACATATAGCGGTTATTTTTTTTATGATATGTCAACGGAATATTGCAGTTAGGACACACCACAGGCTGTCTGCATTCCGCACAGGAAATGTACGTTGTGAATCCCCTGCGGTTCAAAAGCAAAATGACCTGCTCGTTTTTTTCAAGCGTTTCTGTGATCTTATCCGCAAGCTGCCGGCTGAGCAGGCTGTCATTTCCCTCCGCAGCCTCTTTCTGCATATCTATAATTTCAACTTTAGGAAGCGAAACATCAGCATATCTATGTTTAAGTTCAAATAGATAAAATCTGTGATTTTGCGCAAAATAAAAGCTTTCCAATGATGGAGTAGCCGATGCCATTAACAGTAATCCTCCGTTATGACCGCAACGCTGGATACCAACGTCTCTTGCGTGGTATCTGGGAGAAGTATCTGATTTATAGGATTGTTCTCCCTCTTCGTCCATAATGATGATTCCCAGATCGCTGACGGGCGCAAACACCGCGCTGCGAGTACCGATGACAATTCTTGCCTCGCCTCTTTTTATCCTCTTGAATTCGTCAATTCTTTGTCCCAATGAAAGTGAAGAATGCAGCAATGCAATTTTTTCTCCAAACAGCAGTTTGAACTTTGTTACCATTTGAGGTGTAAGAGATATTTCCGGGACAAGCATAATCGCAGTCTTTCCCAGCTTTAATACAGAGTCGATCACTCGTATGAAAACAGAGGTCTTGCCGCTTCCGGTAACCCCGTAAAGCAGCGCTCCCGCAGGATTTCCGCTTTTTACCAGAGACATTATTCCTTCGTAAGCCGAAGTCTGTTCTTGGTTGAGTAAAATATCCTCCGGATTCTGACGTTCGGTAATATCACCCACAGCATCTCGCATTACCTCATACTTATATTCGTGAAGAATCCCTTTTTCACAAAGCCGCTTTATGATAGTCGTTGTGCAGTTGGTCATATAGCAGACCTCCTTCACCGAAGCACTGCCGCTTTCCTCCAGAAGCTTTATCACCATAGACTGCTTTGGAGTAAAGGAAAACGCCTCCTCGCCGCTTAGATATCTTTCCGAAAGACGAACCATTTTTACGCTTTCATCGCCTACTCTGCGTTTAAGGCTCTCGGTCTCTTCTATAAAGCCCTTATCAATAAGACTGTCTACAACACGCTTTTTATCGGGATCATTTCTGCTGCCGAGAAAATTATCTATCTCACGTTGATTTTTATTTATCCTCAGGAATTCAATAATATTCCTTTCCTCGCTGCTTAGTCTTTCATCGTTAATATAGGTATTCACAAGATTATAGTGCTTGGAAAAGCTGTAAGAAAACCCTGTGGGCACGACAGATTTATATGCGTCGAAAAAAGTACAGAATGTATTTTCCTTAAGCCAGAAAATAATTTTCATCATTTCCTCGGTGAGGAGACTTTCACTGTCGATCACTGACAAGATCGGCTTCAGCTTTTCATTGTACTCCGATTCAGCATAAGTTCTTGTAATAAATCCGATAGACCTCTTATTACCCTTTCCGAATGGAACTATAACCCTTACTCCTACCTTTGCGGCGTCCCTGAGGCTAGCGGGAACAGAATATGAATATTCCACATCAAAGCTGTATGCGGCTCTGCTTATGGCAATCTTTGCTACAACAAACTCTCCCCGCATAGCTTACTCCTCCGAAAAATCAAATTCTTAAGGACGGATCCTCAATTATCTTATACTCGCCTGCCGCCAACTCGTCAACCGCTGTCTTAACAGGTTTTTGGTCAAGGATAGACTTGTTTTCACAAGCGTCGTCCGTAATTTCCCTTGCTCTTTTCGCTACAGCGATAACAAGCGAATAATAGCTCTCGTTATTTTTTAAAATCTGGCATACTGCTGGTCTAAGCATTATTAAGCACCTCTCTGATTAATTTCTTTATACTGTCATTTTCCGTCCTGAATTTATCTGCTTTGCCGTCCTCCGACTTTGCGGAATTATACACTGTCAGAAAATCTGACACAGCCTCCTCAAGACCGTCATTCATAATAACATAGTCATATTCAAAGGACTTTTCTATCTCCCCTGCCGCCTGACTGCACCGTTTTGCTATAACGTATTCCTCCTCGGTAGCCCTCTTATGAAGCCGTCTGTTAAGCTCCTTCACCGACGGAGGAAGAATAAACAGCATAACTGCCTCGGGCATAGCTTTTTTTACCTGAAAAGCTCCCTTAGTCTCAATTTCAAGTATTACGTCAACACCATTTTCAAGACTTTCCGAAACCGGGTTTTTAGGCGTACCGTAATAGTGATCGGCATATCCTGCATATTCAAGAAAACTGCCCTCGGAGATCATCTTTTCAAATTCTTCATTTGTTATGAAATTGTATTCCCGTCCGTTGATCTCTCCGGGTCTCGGCTGTCTTGTTGTACAGGAAACAGAGTAAAAAACATTTCCTTCTTTAAAAGCCTCGCCTAAGATCGTACCCTTTCCGCAACCCGAGGGAGCGGAAATAACAAACAGCTTTGCATTACTCAATTTCATCTTCCTCCTCATCTGCAGCGGCACGTCCGCCTACCGTTTCGGGCGCAACGGCCGAAAGCACCACATGATCACTGTCCATAACGATAACAGCACGGGTACGTCTGCCGTATGTCGCATCGATAAGCGTTCCTTTATCTTTAGCTTCCTGAATAATACGTTTTATTGGTGCAGAATCGGGAGAAACGATAGCGATAACTCTGGATGAGGACACCATATTTCCAAAGCCGATATTAATTAGCTGCAAAAATATCCCTCCCAAATTTATTCGATATTCTGAATTTGCTCTCTGATTTTTTCTATCTCTGCTTTAAGATCAACTACCATTTTGGTTATAGTCAGATCGTTAGCCTTTGAACCGATCGTATTTACTTCTCTGTTGACCTCCTGTACAAGGAAATCAAGCTTTCTTCCCACAGGCTCGTCGGACTTAATAAGCTCCCTGAACTGTGAAATATGACTTCTGAGACGTACAGTCTCTTCATCTATTGCTATCTTATCGGCAAAAATTGCGACCTCGGTAAGTACTCTCTGCTTATCAATGCTGTCAAGCTCTGCACTGTCCAGAGTTTCCATGATTTTAGCGTAAAGCTTTTCAGCATAGTTTTTAGACACTGACGGCTGATGCTCCTCTATTTTACCGACAGTATTCTCAATATAATCAAGTCTGCCGCTGATATCCTCATACATCTTGACGCCTTCAACTGTACGCATTTCAACAAATCTGTCCAGCGCAGTCTGAGCCACAGCTTTTACCTCGTTCCAGATGACTTCCTCATCATCGGTTTTCTTAACAACAGTAAAAACATCGGGAAGTCTTATAATATTGGAAAGAACCAGATCATCGTCCAGATCAAGCTCGTCCGCCGCATTTCTGAGAGCGTCGAGGTATCCCTTCGCAACAGACTTGTTAAGCTCTATCTCAGCGTCCGTACCCTCCTGATTGTAAATTGAAACGGACACCTCTACTTTTCCTCTTGAAATACCGCTTTTTAGGAAAGTTTTCAGTTTTTCGTCAAGATAGCCGTAGGCTCTTGGCGTCCTTGAATTAAATTCATAATATCTGTGATTTACAGAACGTATTTCTACAATAATTTCCCTGCCGTTTGCAACTATATGCTCACGTCCGAAACCGGTCATACTTTTAATCATGGGAAAAATTCCTTTCAAAACTTTGTAGTTGTGATACACAATTTATCAAATTATATTATACCATTAAACATACAAATAAGCAAGGTTTTTTCACAATATTTTAAATTTATATTTACATAACAGTCATATATTCTGTATCAGCTCCAGCAGACTGTTTGCAATACAAATATGCGGATATTTTTCAAAATCCTCATAAGCAGTAGAGCCTGTGGTGACCCCTGCAAAATCCACACCTGCATTCATTGCAGTTTCGGCGTCAATATAGCTGTCGCCCACATAAAGGACCTGACCTTTATCTACGTTGAATCTTTCTATCATCATATTAAGTCCCTGAGGATCGGGTTTATGCAAATCAACGTCCTCGCCGCCGACAATCTCGTCGTATGGATGAGAATGCGCCTGCATTTCAAATGTATCCACAATTCTGTAACGATACTTGGTGGATACGATACCTACTTTAATTCCCGCATGCTGCAAAACCTGCAAAATAGCGATAACATTATCGTAGAAAAAAGTATTGACAACCATAGCCTCATCGGCTTTTTTTACATATTCTATGCGCATCTGCTCCCGCTGAGGATTATCGGGAATGCCCGTAAGCATGTCGAATGCGTCCGTAAGCGTCAGCCCTATGGTATTATAAATTGTTCTGTTGTCCGGAATTGCATATCCGAATTTCTCCAGTACGTGCTTAAAACAAATAAGAATACCCTTTGACGAATCCGCAAGAGTAAGGTCAAAATCAAAAATCAACGCCTTGTATTTCATAAAATACTCCTTTCCTATTGACCTATAATAATACAAACAGACAGCCGTTTTCGGCTGTCCGATCGTGTGCAAACTATTCTACCGTAACCGATTTAGCAAGATTTCTCGGCTTATCAACATCGTTTCCCCTGAGAACAGAAGTATAATACGCAATAAGCTGTAACGGAACAACAGCGGTCATAGGCATAAGCAGATCGTCTATTGTGGGCAGACTGATAACACAGTCCGCAGCGTCGCTGTCTACGGTCTTACACTTATGAGTTACAAGGATCACATAAGCTCCTCTTGCCTTGACTTCCTTGACATTGCTCACAGTCTTGTCAAACAGATTTCTCTGGGTTGCAACGGCAATAACAGGCATACCGTTAGTCACAAGAGAAATCGTACCGTGCTTTAGCTCTCCTGCCGCATAGGACTCGGAATGAATATATGAAATTTCCTTGAGCTTTAGTGAACCCTCCATGGACAGAGCATAATCCAGTCCTCTGCCGATATATAGAAGGTTTTCAGAATTTACAAGCTGTGATGCCACATACTGACAGCTATCTGGTGATTTCAGTATCTCCTCAATAATGCCGGGAACATTCTGGAGTTCTGCAACCAGTCTCTTGCATTCCTCCATTGAGATCTTTTCATGAGCGTATGCAATGGAAAAAGCTATCAGATAAAATACGGAAAGCTGAACCATGTACGCTTTAGTGGAGGCGACAGAAATCTCCGGACCTGCATGAGTATATATGACCATATCAGAATCTCTTGCAATGGAAGAACCCTTTACATTTACTATGGACAGTGTGTCCGCACCATTTCGTTTAGCAAGCCTCAAAGCCTCCAGCGTGTCTGCCGTTTCACCCGACTGTGAAACAAGAATGACCAGATCCTTATCCGTAAGAATAGGATCTCTGTATCTGAATTCGGATGCAACGTCAACCGTTACAGGAACTCGTGCTATCTTCTCTATAACATACTTTCCGACAAGACCTGCATGCATTGCCGTACCGCAGGCAACCACGAAAATATTGTTGTAGCTTTTCAGTCTGTCGTATGTCATACCGCATTCTTCCAGATTGGGCATACCGTCCGAAATTCTGGGAGTAATAGTTGTTCTTACAGCAGTGGGCTGCTCGTGTATTTCCTTTAGCATAAAGTGCGCAAATCCGCCCTTTTCAGCAGCCTCCATATCGAAATCTGCAATGTGGAGTTCTTTCTTTATTGGAGCGCCGTGGTCATCGTAAAATTCCACGCCGTTTTTATCCAATACTGCAATTTCATCCTGCTCAAGCAGATAATACTTTTTAGTATACTGCAAAACCGCAGGAACATCAGATGCAATAAAGCTTTCGTTATCCCCGACTGCAACAATGAGCGGAGAATCCTTTCTTACCGCATAAATTCTATCCGGATAATCCTTAAACATAATTCCAAGAGCATATGAACCCTTGATCTCATCTAGAACTCTCTGAATTGTCGCTATCGGATTGCCTTCATAGAAACAATCAAGCAGCTTTGCCGCCGTTTCCGTGTCGGTCTGACTTTCAAAAAAGTAGCCCTTTCTTTCAAGAAATTCCTTTATCTTTTTGTAATTCTCAATAATCCCGTTATGGACAATAGTAACATTCGCATTACCGTGAGGGTGAGAGTTAATATCCGACGGTTCACCGTGTGTAGCCCATCTTGTGTGACCTATTCCGCAGTGACCGCTGATTTTTCCCTCTGTTTCCATTTTAGTGACCAGATCGGAAATTTTACCCTTTGACTTCTGAGTTTTTATAACATTGTTTTCAAAAACCGCAATACCCGCAGAGTCATAGCCTCTATATTCCAGCTTAGATAGAGAATTAAGAAGAACCTCGGTGCACTCTCTGCAGCCTACATAACCGACTATTCCGCACATATAAAACAGCTCCTTTCAAGCTTACAAAATCCGATAAATTAAGATTTATATAATTTAATAATCAATACATCAATATATATTTATGCCATAAATTCAGTTGCTAATGATAAAATAATACCACATAATCATAATAAAATCAATAGTTGGATAAAAAATTTATAAAAAATACTTTTCTTATGTCTAAAAATATGTTATACTGAAATTAAAAATTAGTAATTGTAACTAATCTGCTTGAAAGGTATGATAAATATGTCATTGATCACAGAAAACAAGGACAAATTTGTGGAGATCTATAAAGAAAACATAACACGTCCGGGAGCTGATAAGCTGCTTAATTATCTGCTCAGCGAAAGCAGTGATTTTTTTGTT
>CAYNPW010000057.1:0-15712 GCA_964399215.1 uncultured Ruminococcus sp.
GTGACGGATTTTTTCTGTTCGTTGATAAAAAATATGCTAAACCCCTTGACAAGTTGAAAAGGTTGTTTTATAATATAATTGTATATGTAAAAGCGTTGACGGAATTATCCGATCGCGGCGGTTTCAGAGAGGGGACGGGCGGTGAAAGTCCCTGCTTATGCGTCGGTGGCTAACCTGAGCAGCGCTGTGAAAACAGCGACGTAATGCCTGCGTTAAAGGTATCGAGCGGCGGAAAGTTTTTCTTTCTGCAATTTGGGTGGTAACACGGAGCTTTGCGGTTTCGTCCCATATTTAGGGGCGGAACCGTTTTTTATTGCCTGTGTACATCATGGCTTGAAGGTAAAATTACTTGAAAGGATTTGTGTTTATGGAATGGACGGGACTTAATGATTTGCGTGAGGCATTTCTTAAATTTTTTGAAAGCAAGGGATGTCTGAGACACAAGAGCTATCCGCTTGTGCCTCAGAACGATAAAAGCCTTTTGCTTATAGTTGCGGGTATGGCTCCTTTGAAGCCTTATTTTACAGGTCAGGAAACTCCTCCCAAAGCAAGAATGACAACCTGTCAGAAGTGTATCAGAACAGGCGATATTGAAAATGTCGGAAAAACGGCGCGTCACGGTACTTACTTTGAGATGTTGGGTAATTTCTCTTTCGGAGACTATTTCAAGAAGGAAGCTATCGCGTGGTCTTGGGAGTTTGTGACCGAGGTTCTTAAGTTGCCTAAGGAAAAGCTTCATGTTTCTGTTTATGAGGAGGACGACGAGGCTGAGAAGATATGGCATGAGGAGATAGGCGTGCCTATGGATCATATTTTCCGTATGGGCAAGGAGGATAATTTCTGGGAGGCAGGCACGGACGGTCCCTGCGGACCCTGCTCCGAGATCTATTTCGACCGCGGAGAAAAATACGGCTGCGGAAAACCCGATTGTACTGTGGGCTGTGACTGCGACAGATATATGGAATTCTGGAACCTTGTATTCACTCAGTTTGAAAGACATGAGGACGGCACCTATACTCCTCTTGCTCAGAAGAATATCGACACGGGTATGGGTCTTGAAAGACTTGCCGCTCTTATGCAGGACGTAGGCTCTATCTTTGCTGTTGATACCGTAAAGGCTATCAGAGATCACGTCTGCCGTATCGCAGGCTGTGAATACGGTGCAGAATACAAAAAGGACGTTTCTATCAGAGTCATCACAGACCACATCAGAGCGGTGACTTTCCTTGCGTCCGACGGCGTTCTACCGTCAAATGAGGGCAGAGGCTACGTTATGAGACGTCTGCTCAGACGCGCTGTAAGGCACGGTAAGCTGCTGGGCATCAACGGACTTTTCCTTAAAGACCTTGTAAAGACGGTTGTTGAATGCAACAAATGCGAGTACAATGAGCTTGAAGAAAAGTACGATTACATCGTAAAGGTTCTCACAACTGAGGAGCAGAACTTCAATTCAACTATCGACAGGGGTATGAAAATACTCGAAGAATACATTGAAAAAATGCAGGCGGAGGGTAAGACAGTTCTTGACGGTGAGAGCAGCTTCAAGCTTTCCGACACTTACGGCTTCCCCATTGATCTGACAAGGGAGATACTTGAAGAAAAGGGTATGTCCTGCGACGAGGACGGTTATGCCGTATGCATGGAAAAGCAGAGGGAGACCGCAAGAACGGCAAGAGGCGGTTCTAAGTATATGGGTGCGGATGAAACCGTATTCCATAAGATAGATAAGGATTTCAGCACTGAGTTTACAGGCTATGACAGATTTGAAGACGAGGGAACCGTTTCGTTCCTTGCCACAGACGAGGAGCTTATTGAAAATGCAGGCGTTGACGATGTTGTTTATATCGTTCCCGACAGGACATGTTTCTATGCTGAAAGCGGCGGACAGGTAGGCGATATCGGTACAATTGAGACTGTTACAGGCAAGGCTCAGGTGCTGGATACTCAGAAAGCTGTTGCAGGAAAGTTTGCGCTGAAAGTAAAGGTAACAGAGGGTGCGCTTTGTGCCGGACAGTCCGCTAAGTTCATAGTTGACAGGCATAACAGACTTGCAATAATGAGAAATCACAGCTGCGCGCATCTTTTGCAGTCGGCTCTCAGAGAGGTTCTGGGCGAGCATGTTCATCAGGCAGGTCAGCTTGTTGACGCCGAAAGAGTAAGATTTGACTTTTCGCATTTCAGCGCTCTTACGTCTGAGGAGCTTGACAGAGTAGAAACCAGAGTAAACGAATATATTCTTGACGCTCTCGACGTTACAATGACAGAAATGCCGATCGCTGAGGCTCAGAAACTTGGCGCTATGGCGTTGTTCGGCGAGAAGTACGGCGAAGTTGTAAGAGTAGTAAAAATGGGAGGAGGAGAAGAAACAGCGTCTATTGAGTTCTGCGGAGGTACTCATATTGACAATACATCTAAAATCGGACTTTTCAAAATTATTTCCGAAAATTCTGTTGCCTCCGGAGTAAGAAGAATAGAGGGCGTTACAGGTACGGGAGTACTGAAAATTTTCAGTGAGGTAAATAATCGTATCAAGGAAGCGGCAAATGCCCTTAAGCTCAACGATCCCACTCAGCTCGCCGACAGGATCATGTCTGTTCTTGAAGAAAATAAAGGTCTTGAAAAGATTGCCGAGAGTCTGAAGAAAAAAATTGCAGACAGCATTTTTGCTGAAATGTTAAATCATTGCAGAGAGATAAACGGCGTCAGAGTAATGGCTAGTATGATGTCCAATGTTGGATCTGATATGTATGAAAAGTTTGCCGACGGAGTTAAGAACATTGAAGAGCCGTTCATACTGCTTATGGCCGGTACAGCAGATGAAAAGCCTAAATTTCTATGTGCCTGCTCTAAGGCTGCAGTTGCCAAGGGCGCGCACGCAGGCAAGATAGTCAAGGAGGCTGCCGCGATTACAGGCGGCAGGGGCGGAGGACGTCCCGATATGGCTATGGCGGGTATCGGCGACAAGAGCAAGATCGACGAAGCTATAAACGCATTCGATGAAATTCTTGAAAACTTCATTAAATAAACGGGAGGCTGTAATTATGAACGATTGTTTATTCTGCAAGATTATAGCAGGCGAAATTCCTTCAAAGAAAATATATGAGGACGATCAGGTGTATGTGTTTGAGGACATTGCGCCTACCGCTCCTATCCATTATCTTGTTATTCCCAAGGAGCATATTTCAAAGCTGGACGAGGTAACGGCTGAAAACAGCGGAGTTATTGCTCACATTTACGAGGTTATCGCAAAGATCGCAAAGGAACTGGATTTAAAGGACGGATTCAGAGTCGTATCCAACTGCGGAGAAGCTGCCGGACAGAGTGTATTTCACATTCATTTCCATATGCTTGCAGGCAGAACTCTGACGTGGCCGGCGGGATAATAAATGATGTGAACACGCCGGTCAAGCTTGACGCTTCGACCGGCGTGTGATAAAATACGGGCGGTGCGTAAATGACAAGAAAATGTGTCTGGGCGGGATTTCCCTTTGTTGGCGGACTTATACTCTGCGGGGCTTTCCGAAGCAGGTTCAATTTAATATTTTTATTGACGGCTCTGGGCTTGGGCGTACTATTCTTTTTCGGGACAAAGCGCAGGAAAGAAACCGTAGTATGTACACTGTTTTTTCTTTGTGGAATTATGACAAATTCCCTTTATACTCATAACGTCTATGAAAAGCTTATCGCACTGGACGGAAAAACGGTAACTGTAAGCGGGTATGTCAGCGACTGCGGATATATTGGTTCTGACACGTCAATAGTAACGGTAAAGGGGAAGGTCAACGGCATAAATACGGAAATTACTTTTTTTCTTCCCTATGATAATTATCGGTATTACGATAGAATTTCTGTCAAGGGAAAGGTTAGCGAGGTCAAGGACAGTATAAGCTTTCAGAGCGGAGAGTACTACTACTCAAAGGGAGTATTTCTTCAGGGCAAATCCTCAGAGACGGTTGAATGGAACGGAGAATGCTGTAATGTGATCTTCCGTGCGGTGAAGGAATACCGTGACAGACTGCTTGTGAAGATTCACAGTGTATGCAGCGGTGACGAGGGCGCGTTTCTGTCCGCTATGCTGTGCGGAGACAAAAGCGAGATGTCGCAGAGTATGAAAACAGCTATGTACCGCAGCGGTATAGGACATATCTTCGCAGTTTCGGGAGCGCATCTTGTAATAGTATCGGCTTTATTCTCTGCGGCGATCTCCGTCGTCATAAAGCGCAGAAAAACAGTTTATGTGATGACGCTTATTGAAATATGGGGATTTGCACTGTTTGCAGGCTTTTCGGTATCTGTTGTGAGAGCGGCGATAATGCTAACGATAGGTCAGAGCGGTTTTGTATTCGGAAGAAAAAGCGACTGTATGAATTCCTTGGGACTCAGCGCAATTCTGCTGACTGTCAGCGCGCCTTATTCGGCATTGTCACCTTCGTTTGTACTTTCGTTTACCGCCGTATTTGCGATGGGAGTTATTGCTCCTGAAATCATAAAGAAAATGTCATCGGAAAAACCTGTATCGATGCTTACGGAATATGCAGTAGGTTCAGCTTGCGTTCTTATGCTTACCGCACCTGTCAGTGCAGTTTTTTTCGGCGGACTTTCAGTAATGTCTGTAGTAACAAATCTGCTGCTTGTACCCATTTGTACTTTAGCTCTGCAAATCAGCTTTTTAACTGTACTGACGGGAGGCTGGGATTTGATCGCCGTACCGGCGTTAAAGCTTGCAGGTATCATTGTTAAGCCTGTTATTAAGGCTGTTGACATCATTTCTTCACTGAGCTTTTCTTATGTCACGGCGGAAAATAAGATATTGCTTATTACGGTGGCGATCACGGCTCTTCTGACGATAGCGGCAGGGATTTTGTCAAAGAAAAAGCACGCCTTTTCAGCAATCTGCACTACGGTTATTGCTTTATGGTTATTTATGTCAAATATCTCGGCGCTGACAAATAAAGATATTAATATCACAGCTCTTCCCAATGGGAAAAACTCAGTCTATATCGTTTGCTCGGGGAACAAAGCGGCAGTGATAAATATCGGCGCTATGAATAAATACAACGGGGCAGTCGAGCGTTTTATCTGCGGCCGCAGGATCAATACCATAAGCGGAGTTTTTGTTTTTGACGACTGCTATTACAATATTTCGGAATATGAGAATGATTTGTCCGTATCTCCTAAATTATATTTTGCTCGTGCAGGGAGCGACTATTTTCGTGATACTCAGAATTTTCAGACAGGCGATTTCGCTGAGATAAACAGTATGAAAATTACCTGTACAGACGACGGATATACTGTTGAATTTGACGGCAATACATATTATCTCCGAGGAAACGGATTTAAGATAAACGGAGAGGATTATGATACGACCGGCGAGCAGTTCCCACTAGAGATAAATAATGAAGATCTAACGATAAGGAGGCTTGATTATGGGTTTAACTAATGTAACGGCAATGAATAAAAATCTGAAAAACGGAGAGATCGCAAGCCTCTATTACTTTTACGGACGAGATGTGGCGGCTCTTGAAAGCTATACAAAAATGCTTATTGCAAAGCTATGTCCTGCGGATGCTCAGTTTATGAATTTGCACAAGCTGGACGGCAAAAAACTGGAGATTTCCGAGATGGCCGACGCATGCGAGGCGCTGCCCATGTTTGCTGACAGAGTGGTCATTACCATAAACGATTTGAATATAGACGCCGTTGCCAAAAACGACGTGGACGATATTAAAAAACTTTTGTCCAATTTATCGGACAAAACAACTGTGATAATCTATGCTACAGGCGTTGATCTTTATAAGAACAAACGGAATCTTACTGACAAGAATAAGCGATTTGCCGATTACTGTGCAAAATTCGGAGAGGTATGCGATTTTGCATTTAAAAAGGCTTCGGAACTGGGTAAGTCCATTTCATCTGCTCTGTATAAAGAGGGATGCACGATTTCAAAGCAGGACGCTGAATATCTGGCAGATATGTGTCTTTGCAATTCCGCTTATATCAAGCAGGAAATAGACAAGCTGTCAGCTTATGCGCAGGGCAGGGAGATAACCCGAAAGGACATTGACGGGCTTTGTATCCGGCATATTGAAAGTGACGGCTATACCCTTGCAATTAATATTTTGAGAGGAAATGCGCAAATGGTTTTTAAGCGTTTGCAGGAGCTTGCAGCACAGAATTACGAGGCTTTTGAGGTGCTTGGTATTATAGGCTTTTCATTGGCGGACATCTACCGCGCAAAGCTTGCCCGCTCGTCGGGAATAAGCTATCAGGACGCTGCTCGTGATTTCAAGTACCCTAAAAACCGAGAGTTTGCTGTAAAAAACGCATACTCCGAATGCGGTAATATTTCCGCCGAGAGAATAAGGCAGACTCTTGAAATTCTTTCTCAGACGGATCTCAGGCTAAAAACTCATTCCTCGGGCAAGGAAAGCGATATGCTTACTCTGGAGCAGGGTATCGCAAAATCAATGGCTTTAAGGTGCTGAAATGAAAAAAATCAAAATAAAGCAAGCTGTTATTGTTGAGGTCAAATATGATAAGATAACGCTGTCGCAGATCATAGACGGTGTTATTATCACGACTGACGGCTTCGGACTGTATAAAAATCCTGAAAAGGCAAGTCTTATACGCTTCTATGCAGAGACCTGCGGCATAATTGTTATGACTGACTCGGATTATGCGGGGCAGCAGATAAGAGGACATATAAAAAGCATTGTACCTAAAGGAAGCATTATAAATGTATACGTCCCTGAGATTTTCGGGAAGGAAAAGCGCAAGACTTCGCCTTCCAAGGAAGGTAAGCTGGGCGTTGAGGGAATGAGTGCGGAGATCATCTCCAAGGCATTGGAAAGAGCGGGTATCACCGGCGGAGTTGGTGAGAAAAAAAAAGTAAGCAAAACTGACTTTATTATGCTGGGTCTGAGCGGAGGGCAGGGAAGCGCCAAGCTCAGAAAGCAGCTTGCTGCCGCTCTCGATTTGCCTCAGGGTCTTTCCGCAGGAGCATTGCGCGACGCCGTAAGCGTTATGCTTGGCAGAGAAGAGTTCATAAGCTTTTTTAAGAAGTTTGTTAAGGAGCATTCTGATGATTAGTATAGAATTTCTTTACTTCTTTGTGCCTGTATTTATGGCGCTGTACTTCATACTTTCTCCGAAAATCAGGTGTAAGCTTACAAGTCTGGCTTCAGCGGCGATAGTCTGCTGGGTACATCCTGCGGGGATAATTCCGTTTCTTGTGTCGGTATTCAGCGGTTATATTTTCGGGATACTGATTTACAATTTCAGAGGAAAAAGGCGCAAGCAGACTGCATTTCTGATTTCTGCTATTGTACTGAATATCGGTGCGTTCGTGCTGTTTGTTACGCTGTCGTCGGGTTCAAGTCTTATAGGAATGATTTCTGATGCCAGCTTTATTAAAGACGCTGCATTCTTTGGTGTGCCTGTATATACTCTGCATGCTGTCTCATATTGTGCCGATATTTACCGTGGCAGATATGGCTGTTGTCATTCCTTTGCACAGATAGCGGAATATATCTCGTTTTTCCCTGTGCTGTGTGCAGGACCGATACTACGGTTTGACGATATCTCAGAAACTCTGAAAACACCTGTTATGTCATTTGCAAAAATCGCCGAGGGTATCAAGCTTTTGCTTGTGGGCTATGCTAAAAAGCTTATCCTTGCCGACGCTATGTTTGAGCTTTGGTGCGATGTAAAGACAATAGACCTCGACAGCTTACCCGCACTGACTGCATGGATAGGCGCGGCGGCGTATGTCTTTTCACTGTATTTTTCTCTTTGGGCGTTTTCCGATATAGGGAGAGGATTGGGATTAATGCTTGGCTTTAATATCGGAAAAAACTTTGACATACCTTTCAGGACATTAGGTTTTTCCGATTTTGTCAGAAAATTCAATATGTCTCTGTTTAATTGGATAAACGACTATGTTTTTTTTGCATTTGACAAAAAGAAAAAAAGCTTAAGATTCGTAGGGATTTTCATAGTATCTGTAATTGGTATGCTGTGGTACGGAGTCGGACTTAACACACTGCTGTTCGGAATTTTTATAGGCATATTTATTATTATTGAAACGCTTATGGGAAAACATCTGAAAAAAGTCAATCCGCATATACGCAGGATAGTAATGCTGTTTTTATTGCTAGTAGTTGTCCCTGTTCTGGCGAGAGAAAATCAGACTGACGCATTTGCTTACTGTGCGGCTATGTTCGGTGCAAACAACATTACTGTTGATGTGATGTCTGTCAATCTTCTGAAAATATATCTGCCGCTGTTAGCTGCCTGTGTTATACTTTCCTCGGGAATTGTAGAGTTTTTAAGAGGGAAAATCGAGAATATGAGCGAATATATAATCACAATTATACAGCCTGTATGGGTCATAGCTCTGCTGCTGGTATGTACTTCTTATTTAATTTCAACAGACAGCATTGCGCTGTCTCTGCTGTTTTGAATGGGGGCGATGTAGATGAAGAAATTTTCCGACGCAATAACTGTTGCTGTTTTTTTCATAATGCTCGCCATGTTTGCAGTAAGCCTGATGTTTTTTCAGCACAAGGCAACCTTTGAAGAAGAAAGCGTTTCTTACAATCAAATGTCCGATGCTGTCAACGGCTTTGTGAAAGATAATTTTCCTTTATCCGCAAACTGGAAGTCTCTCTATGCAAATATAAATGTTATGCTGGGAAAACAGCAGTTCGGCGATGTATATATAGTCAACGACAGACTTATAAAGGTTCATGAAGCTGTCAATGATAAACATTTTGAGAATAATATAATCAAAATAAATGATTTTGCGGACACGTTATCAGTACCTGTATATGTCATGACAGCGCCTACCGCAGAAGGAGTATATTCCTCTGAACTTCCGCCTACTGCGGTAAAAAATGACCAGCGTGAACTTATAGACAGGCTTTATCTGGGGTTTAACAATAATGTTGGTACGATCGATGCATTTTATCCCCTGTATTCGTCAAGAGACGAATATGTATATTACCGCACATCAGATATGTGGACTTCCTTCGGTGCTTACTATGCCTATGCCGAAGCCGTTAAAAAGCTTGGTCTTAAAGCTGTTACCTTGCAGAATTACGACCAGGAATACGCATTGTCCTATTATATGGGAGAGCTTCACAACAGGGTCATGTACAGTGGAATCACTCAGGACAGGATAAATATTTTCCGCTCAAAGTACCAAAGCTCCGTAGTCTCTGTGGAGCTTTATGACGGAGAGAATTCAACGGAAGCTAAATCGGTATATTTTAAGAGCGCTCTAAAAACACAAAATGCTACGGATGTATTTCTTCAGGGAGATAACTATCTGCGAACGACGGTGAAAACCGTACAGGAGGATTCGCCTAAGCTATTGATAGTAAAGGGCAGCTATGCGAACGCGCTTGTTCCTTTTCTTACCCCTCATTACAGCGAGATAACGCTTGTCGATCCAAAGCTGATAAAAGAAAAAGGAGGTAAGCTTTCCGATTTTGCAGATGTTTCTGATTATGACCAGATACTGTTTATGTTTGATATTCAATCTTTTGGTCAGGCGGACTATTTTGATGTACTTTGCTCTTGAAAAATAAAGAAATATGTGGTATAATGTGTTTGATAAAATGCGAAAGGGTGTTTTCAATGAGTTATTTCTATAATAACCTTAATTTGATTGATTTGAACGATTTCCCCGTAAGTTGGTGGGAAAAGCTGCTTGATCTCGGTCATAAGATCAAGGAAAATCCGTCTGACTATGCCGAAGCCTGCAAGGGAAAGATCATGGGTACGCTTTTCTATGAGCCGTCTACCCGAACTCAGATGTCTTTCCAGACTGCTATGCTGAGACTGGGAGGAACTATCATCGGTTTTGACAATCCTGCTACATCTTCGGTGGCAAAAGGTGAGAATATAAAGGATACCACCAAAATCGTATCGGGCTATGCGGATGTGCTGGTTATGCGTCACCCTGTTGGCGGATCTGTAAAGGCGGCTGCGCTCACAAGCGATTGTCCTGTTATAAATGCAGGAGACGGCGGACATCTGCACCCTACGCAGACCCTTACCGATATGCTTACTCTGAAAGAAGAAAAGGGTACTCTTGAAAATCTTACCATAGGCTTTTGCGGAGACCTTAAAAACGGCAGAACCGTACATTCTCTTATTAAGGCAATGTCCTGCTTCAAGGGAAATAAGTTTGTTCTTATTTCTACTAAGGAGCTTGCGCTGCCGGCTTATGTAAAGGATATTCTTTCGGCAAGCGGTCACGAATATGAGGAGGTTTCGAGTCTTGACGAGGCAGTCGGAAAACTCGACGTACTGTATATGACAAGAATTCAGCAGGAGCGTTTCTCCTCAGAGGAGGAGTATCAGGCACAGAAGGGTAATTATATACTTGATAAGAAAAAAATGTCAATGGCAAAAAGCGATATGATCGTGCTACACCCTCTGCCGAGAGTAGATGAAATTCCTCTGGAGGTTGACGACGATGAACGGGCTATGTATTTCAAACAGGCTAAATATGGTATGTACATAAGAATGGCTCTTATTATGACGATCATAAAAAATGAGGACAAGCCTGCTCCGCTTATCACAGGTACTGAGCATAAGCATCAGAAATGTGATAACCCCAACTGCATTACTCATAAGGAAACATATCTGCCGCACTATTTCAGAGGTGAGGGAACTACCCTTGAATGCGAGTACTGCGACGAGAGAACTCTTGTAGAATAATTATTTTAAGTCCGTCGGCATCGGCGGACTTTTTTAAGTAATTTTATAGCAGACATATTATAATATTTGCGGTGAATATATGTGAATAATTCCTTAATTCTGAAGCTTTTTTAGCTTAGGGTTATTGAATTATTAATAAATATATGTTATAATAATAAAATATTCGTTTAGTTTTGAGAATAATAGGAGTTTGCTAATGAACGGAATGTCAGATGAAGAGTTTCAGAGGATTTATGGCAGACCGCCGGTAAGAAAAACCAAAAAGAAAGTAAAGATATATTGGAACAGAATTATTATTGCGGCTGTTATTTTTATCGGAATTGTCGTTGGCTTTGTAAAGCTGGTGACATTTACGGTAGGTAAGATCAAAGGCGGCAACGACAATTCAAATGTTGCTGCGACCGTTAATGACAGTGTGGAGAATAAGAAAAACGGCAACGAGGAAGAAAATCCTGAGGAGGATAATAAAACGACTATAGATTATTCAGAAGTTGAACTGATAGTCTGTGTTGACGCAGGTCACGGTGATTATGACGGAGGTACTACCAGCAAGGACGGCCTAAGATTTGAGAAAGACGATAATCTTGAAATCGCTCTTAAGGTTCAGCAGTATCTTGAGCAGTGCGGTGTTACGGTAATTATGACCCGTGACGACGATACGTTCCTTGAACTTAGCGAAAGATGTGATATTGCAAATAATGCAAATGCAGATTTTTTTGTGTGTCTCCACAGAAACAGCTACGACGGAGATATTTCCGGAGTAGAAGCGTGGGTGCACAATAAACAGCCCAAAGCGGACACTTTGCTTGCAAATAATATTCTGGACAAGCTTGAAGCTGTGGGAATATCCGATAACAGAGGCGTACAGTACGGTTACGTTGGAAATACCGAGATCAATTATTACATAAATGCAGATACCGTTATGCCAAGCTGTCTGCTTGAACTGGGTTTCCTTACAGATGAAACGGATAATTGGCTGTTTGATCAGAATGTTGACGCCTACGGTGCGGCGATCGCCGATGCAGTTATAGAAACGGCAATAGATCTTAACGTTATTGATAAGAACGGAAACCGAATAATAGACGAACCTCTGGTTTCAGAAGAAAAGATTGTCAATGAAGATGACAGTTCATTAGGAATTTCACTTGAGCGTACAGAGCCTGCCACAATTCAGGATCAGGTTTACAATACTCAGGAGAATGAGTATGCGCAATAATGCAGTGAAAATGGTCTGCTGAGATTTGAAAATAAAACAGAGTATAAAGACGAAAAGTCAATACCTATTATAATAACTATTGGAATATGATAAAATATCCTAACTCCAGAAATATCTCAGGGCTGTTGCAGAATTCACAACAGCCCTTATTTTTATTCGGAGATATTAATGTTACAGAGTTTTTCTTATCTGCTTGTACTTTTCAAACTCGGCAGTAAGATCTTCAATGCATTTTTCAAGTCCCTCAGGAGAAAAATCTTCATGGAATTCAGCCTCAAATTTATCCGTTTTGTTATAGCATTTCATTCCGTACCATACCATAACGTACAGCTCGCTTTTTTTTTCGTCATCGGGTTTTCTTTTTATTGGCTCGATCCTAAAATTGAAGGTTTTGTATAAACTGCCCGACCACACGTTTTTTTCATCAAAAAAAGTAAAGGTAGGCAGGTCAAAATATCCGTGCAGCAATCAAATCAGCTCCTTTGCCTATATTTTATCATAAATTACGCTGAATTTCAAGTATAAAGCGCAGCATTATTTTTTGTATCTCATTGACACAAAAAACGTTAGTTATTTTTGTGCGATATGTATATTGGACAAATCAGCAAGATGTGTTATAATTAATAAGAAAGACTGTTCAGAAAAAAACGTGATAATGAATATCTTGCGGAGACTTTGCAGAACTACGGTCTGAGCGGAGCTTATGACAAGTTTATCCGTCATCATGAGCATGCTGTTTTTCGGCGTACGGCAGATGTATGATTTGTATGCATAGATGCGGACGTTCTTTTTACAACTATGTTATAATTATTTATGTAGGATTAGATTTTTTCTTGAAAGGAAAACTTAATATGAGTGTAACTATAAAAGATGTGGCAAGAGAGGCAGGCGTTTCAGTTGCTACGGTATCTAGAGTTCTCAACGGCAGCTGTAATGTTTCAGAGGACTCTGCAAAGAGGGTCAATGAGACCATTGAGCGACTCAATTATTCGCCTAATTTTTTGGGACGTAATCTGAGAAAGTGCGAAACCCACGTTATTCTTTGCATTATGCCAACGTCGGAGCATTCGCTGTATTCTAAGATAGTTATGGGTATGCAGTCTTATGCAAGCAAGGTTGGATATGATATTATTACGGCGGTTTCATCGGGACATTCCGCTACTGAGACCCGTCAGATGAATATGCTTTTTAACAAGACCGTTGACGGCGCAGTTTTGTTGGGTACAAATTTAAGCGCAGAGGAGCTTAACGCTCTTTCAGCAAACTATAATATCGCGCTGTGCTGTGAGGGGATCACAGGCGCTAATGTGCTGACTGTTTCAGTTGACGACGAGCAAGGATCATATGACGCGGTTACCGCGCTTATAAGAAAGGGTCACAGGAATATTGCCTTTATCGGAACTAATTCCGACGCTATTTCTTCGACGGCAAGAGAAAACGGATATAAGCGCGCCCTTAAAGATGCGGGGATCGACATTGATGAAAAGCTTATATATAAAGACAGCTACAATTACGAGTGCGGAGCTGCCGCGTTCGATCATTTTTATTCTCTGGATAAAAAGCCTACGGCGATTTTTGCAGTATCGGACTTACTGGCGATTTCCGCTATACACAAGGCGAGCGTGTCCGGAGTAAAGGTAGGCAAGGAACTGGCTGTTATGGGCTTTGATAACATTTCAATGTGCGAGATGATGCTGCCAACCGTATCTACAGTAGAACAGCCTTGTGCTAAAATGGGAGAAATGGTAGTTGCAAAGCTTATAGAAAATATGAATTCGTCTTCAAAGGACAGCAAATATTATACTGTTGAACACAAGATAATTCTTCGTCAGTCCACGGGAGACTGATTTTATAGTGCAATCCTGTAATTATAATTATTGATATTACATGCTGCACAATGCTCCAATACAGTATTGTGCAGCTTTTATTTTAAATTGTTATGAAAGGGCTGTTTATAGGTTAATGGAAAGATTTACAGAAATACTCGAAGCTATTGACGACGCAGTCTGGGGAATACCTCTTATTGTTCTGATTATGTCTGTAGGGATTTATCTGACAGTCAGGTTGAGACTGCTTCAGCTTATTCATTTGCCAAAGGCTTTAAGATTTATGTTTAAAAACGAGGGAAAAGGCAGCAAGGGCGAGATCTCAAGCTTTGCCGCGCTTTGTACGGCGCTTTCCGCTACTATCGGTACGGGAAATATTGTAGGCGTAGCAACAGCAGTAGGAATTCTTGCGGGCGGACCCGGTGCATTGCTGTGGATGTGGCTTGCAGCTTTCTTTGGAATGGCAACAAAGTATGCCGAGGGTTTTCTTGCAATACGTTACAGAAAGATCGATAAGGACGGTCACGTATGCGGCGGACCTTTTTACTATATAGAATACGGCATGGGCAGAAAATGGAAATGGCTTGCGAGAATTTTTGCCTTTTTCGGTGCATGCGTCGGTATTTTCGGTATAGGTACCTTTTCACAGATAAACGGCATATCATCGGCTGTGCAGAATTTCTTTGATCCTATGAGAGAAAACACAGTTTCAATATTCGGCAGAGATTATACATTGGCAGTGGTTATTTCGGGTATTGCGGTAACTGTATTTGCAGCATTGGTAATTATCGGAGGTATCCGGCGCATATCAGGAGTTTCACAGATAGTAGTACCGTTTATGGCTGTCATATATATTCTTGCTTGTCTGACGCTTATCATTATTAATGCAGATAAGCTGCCCAACGCACTTGCGACAGTATTTACACAAGCTTTTAGCTTTAAAGCGGCAGCAGGAGGTTCGCTGCCGATAATGCTTGTGGCAATGCGAAACGGCGTGGCAAGAGGTATTTTCTCTAACGAGGCCGGACTCGGTTCTGCGCCTATCGCTGCTGCGGCCGCTCAGACTAAAGAACCTGTCCGTCAGGGCCTTGTATCAATGTGCGGAACATTTATTGACACTATTGTAGTTTGTACTATGACAGGACTTTCCATAGTTATGATGAGAAGCTATGAGGCTATCAATCCCGCAACAGGCGATCCTTTTGAGGGTGTTGAGGTCACTACCCATGCGTTCAGCAAAGGCTTTTCTTTTTTGCCTGAACAAATACCTGCATTTGTGCTTATGGTGTGTTTGGTATTCTTTGCATTTACGACAATACTCAGCTGGAATTATTACGGAGAAAGATGTATGGAGTATCTTACAGGAGGAAGAAAGGGAGCTGTAAAGGTATATAGATACCTATATATCCTCGCCGTATTTATCGGACCTTATCTTACTGTATCAGCCGTTTGGACTATTGCGGATATATTCAACGGACTTATGGCATTGCCGAACTTGGTAGCTCTGTTAGCGCTGAGCGGAATTATCTGTAAGGATACCCGAAGATATGTAATTAAGTATAACCGTGCTAAGCAAATAAAAAGGCTTGCACATATCTGATGCATTTAAAACTGTCGTATTATGTACGGCAGTTTTTTTATCTAACCGAATGATCTCTCTTAAGCTATAAAGCTTATATCTTGTTCGGTAGAATATATTGCCCGCAGCGGTTGACTAAATATATAAAATGACTTTGCTTTTTTTGTGTAACTTAACAAAAATAATTTATCAAAAGTTACAGCTTTTGTAAACCTGTTGACAACGATTACATCAGGTGGTATAATTAATGTAAAGGTATTATAAAGCATTGTTATGCCTTGTGTACAATGATTATTACGGAGGTAAGTTAAGTTTGAAACAAACCCCCAACCCAATCTCTAAAAAAGAGCATAGCGAAAAGAC
>CAYNPW010000058.1:0-15493 GCA_964399215.1 uncultured Ruminococcus sp.
CTCTACAAGGGAAACATTATCAATGCTGGAGTTACTTCACCATATACTCTTTATGATGAGGAAGTCGCGACCTTTGACGAGGACGAAGTCTACAATCAGGCTGACGCAGCAGGTTTCATCAACCTCTTCGGTCTGCCGATCAAGGTAAGAGCACAGCTCGAACAGAAAAGAAAGAACGCTGAAAAGTAAGCATCTGTTACAAGGGCAAATGCCCTTAGAATGGGAGGTTATTAATATGTCAGATACATCAGGAATTTTTGAACCCGGTTTCGATAAGAAAGTTGAAATCTCATACGACAGCCTGCCAAATTCCTCATTTGAGGACGTTAATCTTGGCGGAGCTAAGTTCAACAACGTCAATCTCAAGGAAAGCAGATTTGAGGACGTTAACATGGACGAAGTAGTTTTCGACAACACAAGTATGCAGAGCGGTAAATTCACCGATATGTATATGATAAATTCAAGATTTTTGGGAGTAAACATCAGCAATTCACGCTTTGGCTGCTCCATAATGAACAATGTTGAATTTAAAAATCCCGACCTTAAAAATTCGCAGTTTATCCACTGCGACCTGTCAGGCGTTGAGATCAGCGACTGCAAGATCGACGGACTGAAGATCAACGGCGTTGATATCCAGAAGCTGCTTGAACAGCACGAAAAGGAAAATCAGGGAGTTTGATCGAAACTGAAGATGTGTATAAGGGCAGAATGACCCGCAGGGGTTATTTTGCCCATACATATTTAAAGCGATTTATTTGCAGAGGAGTTTTTTTATGAATATGAGAAATATAACTAATAAGGACAAGGCTTTTAATACGATTTACAGAATTATTCTGTTTGTATGTTTTGCGGCGTCAGTTGTGTCTGTTTACGGAGTTATTTCCATTGTCGCAGCGGAGAATTCAGATAGTTATGAGGCTTTCAGCGAAGAATCTGTCAATAGTCTGACGGCAATGACATACGGGTATTATGTAGTTATGATAGGTTCTGCGGCAGCGGTTGTTTTAAGTATTATTTCATATAAAAGCGGCTCTGTGGTAAGCTTGTTTTTCAGAACATTATCGTCTTCATGTATTTTCATTCTTGACTTCTGCGGTAGAAGCTTTATGAGCGTTGTAAAAGTTATGTGTGATACTTTAAATAAATATGGAGTCGACTATCTAAAAAAAGGTCCGTCTCCGGAAGATGTCGGACTTACTCAGGCTGATATAGACAGTTTTAAAAATATAGATAATTTAGATGAAAACATATACGTTCTCCTGTTTATGGGAATTTTTCTCGGTGCAGTTTTGTATTTTATTTTAAGTCTGACGTCCTTGCACAGCCTTTTCAAACAGAAAAAAATACCGGTATCAAACGGTATTCCGATGGACAGCGAACTGGCGCAGTATTATAATAACAACAGCTACGACAATATGAATGATTTATAAGTAAGGTGGTATAAAAATGGCAGGTAAAATGTGGGCAGGAAGATTTACAAAGGAAGTTGATGAAAGGGTCAACGATTTTAATTCGTCCATTTCCTTTGATGCAAGAATGTACCGTCAGGATATTGAAGGTTCTGTTGCTCATGCGACTATGCTGGGCGAATGCGGCATTATCGATATGGACGAAAGCAAAAAAATCATCGAGGGCTTAAAGGACATTCTTGCAGATATTGACAGCGGAAAATTACAGTTTGACCCTGCCGCCGAGGACGTTCATATGTTTGTGGAGGCAGAGCTTACCGCCCGTCTCGGCGACACAGGCAAGAGACTTCACACTGCCCGTTCAAGAAACGATCAGGTAGCTCTTGACATAAGAATGAACCTAAAGGTTGAAGCTCTTGAAATTATCGAGCTTGTAAAGTCTCTTGAAAATACGATAGTTTCCATAGCTGAAAAGAACCTTACTACAGTCATGCCCGGATATACTCATTTGCAGAGAGCACAGCCTATCACGTTTGCTCACCACTTAATGGCGTACGCAAATATGCTTTTGAGAGACTTGGGCAGACTTCAGGACTGCTACAAGAGAATGAACGTTATGCCTTTGGGAAGCGGCGCGCTGGCGTCAACGACATATCCCATTAACAGACAAAGAGTTTGCGATATACTGGGATTTGACGAGATAACACAGAATTCTCTCGACGGTGTGTCAGACAGAGATTTCTGCATAGAACTGACTTCTGCTATTTCCGTACTGATGATGCACCTTTCAAGATTTTCAGAGGAGATAATTATGTGGTGCTCATGGGAGTTTAAATTTATTGAGCTTGACGACGCCTATGCAACAGGCTCGTCTATTATGCCGCAGAAGAAAAATCCCGATGTTACCGAGCTTATCAGAGGTAAGACAGGCAGGGTTTACGGAGATCTGAACACTCTGCTGGTTATGATGAAGGGTATTCCCCTTGCATACAACAAGGATATGCAGGAGGATAAGGAGGCTGTATTCGACGCGATCGACACTGTTAAGCTATGCCTTAAGACCTTTGACCCTATGCTTTCCACAATGACGGTGATTCCCGAAAATATGAGGGCGGCGGCAGCAAAGGGATTTATAAACGCTACCGACTGCGCGGACTATCTTGTTAAAAAGGGTATGCCGTTCAGAGACGCATATAAGATAACCGGTACGCTGGTACACACCTGCATTGAAAAGGGCTGTACTCTCGAAACGCTCCCGATCGAAGAATACAAAAAGCTTACGGACAATTTCGACGAGGACATTTACGAGGCTATCAGTCTTGAGACCTGCGTAATGCAGAGAAAAGCGGCAGGAGGTCCTGCCCCCGAAAGCGTCAAGGCGCAGATAGAATATGTTAAAGCGCGGATTTAACAGGCTGTGGAACAATCCTTTGAAAGCCTCGGCTTTTACACTGGCGGTCTGGGCAGCGGTAACAAATCTGCTGTTTGTGATTGCAGATAAAGTGCTTGTGAGTATATTTACTCTTTTTTTAGGATTTGGATTTATTTATCCAATATCTGCTTTAGTATTGTTTTTCAAACTTTCAAAAAGGCACGGCATATTGTGGTATTTTTATATTGCCGCATTGGCGGTAACCGCGATCGAATATTTACTTGTCGACGGGTTTAAATCGATCTCGCCCAATATTATTGTAATGACCTTGCTGTGTCTCATCTTCGGCTGCGGTTTTGGAAGCTGCTTTGCAGACAGAGAACTTATAAATGCCGAAAAGGAACAGCGCAGAAAGAAAAAACTCAACGAGGATAAGGAATACAAAGGTATTTTAGAGGATACTCCCCGCAAGAAAAAGAAATAAACCAAGGAAGTGTAAAAATGAAACATAAGGTTTTTATAGACGGAAAGGCAGGAACTACAGGTCTTAAAATTTATGACAGACTGGGTTGCCGAGACGATATTGAAATACTGCTTATAGACGAGGACAAGCGCAAGGATAATGCCGAGCGTGCAAGGCTTATCAACAGCGCGGATATCGTCTTCCTGTGTCTGCCTGACGCGGCGGCTAAGGAAGCTGTGGAGCTTTGCACAAATCCCGAGGTTAAAATAATTGACGCGTCCACGGCGCACAGAACCAATCCCGATTGGGATTACGGATTTCCCGAGCTTTCCGAAAAGCACAGAGAAAATATCAGAAATTCCACAAGAGTAGCAAATCCGGGCTGTTATGCAAGCGGATTTATATCTTTGGTTTATCCGTTGGTTCAGGCAGGAGTACTTCCCGAGGACTACCCTATTACCTGCCACGCAGTTTCAGGCTACAGCGGTGCAGGTAACAAAATGATCTCCGCTATGGAGGGCGCTGACAAAACTAAGGAAATGTGCTCGCCGCGTCAGTATGCTCTCGGACAATGTCATAAGCATCTGCCCGAAATGCAGAAAGTGTGCGGACTGAAATACCCGCCGATGTTCAATCCTATTGTTGACGACTATTACAGCGGTATGGTAGTGACTGTTCCGCTCATCTCAAGATGTCTGACGAAGAATTATACTCCTGCGGACATTCACGAGATCATGTCCGCCCATTACGCAGGACAGCATTTCGTCAAAATAATGGAGCTTGGCGGAACTGAAACGCTCCCAGATGGATTTATGGCGGCAAATACGCTGTCCGATACAAACGATATGCAGATATTCGTCTGCGGAAAAGACGAGCAAATACTGCTTTGCTCACGCTTTGACAATCTGGGCAAAGGCGCAAGCGGAGCGGCTGTGCAAAATATGAACATTATGCTAGGTATAGACGAAGCTGCGGGACTTGAATAGTTCCGGCGCAAATGAAAGGCTTACAATGAATAAAAAGCTTATACTGACGGAGGTATCCGCTATTATATTTACTTTTACGGCTTGCGGCAGCGCAGGCAGAACTGATCCGACTGCAATTACAAAAAAAACATCCTCTGGCAGTAAGCCCGAAGTTTCCGAAACTGACAGCAGCAGTGAAGAAGCTGAGGATATAACTTCTACACTGCCCGAGAAAACCGAAGACCAGCTTGAACAGGAAAAAAAGGAGCAGGAAGAACAGGCTAATATCATCAAGACTGTTGAAAATACTATGAAGGATATGTCCGATGAAGAAAAGGTCGGTCAGCTGTTTATAATAAGACCCGACGCTTTGGAGGCAAACGCATCTGCGGCAACGGTCAATAACGACGCTATCAGCGGAACTACATACGTTGACGAGCTTATGATTGAAAATATGAACAAGTACCATGTCGGCGGAGTAGTAATTTTTGAAAAGAATATTTCCGACGCTGACAAGTTGAAAAAGCTTATAAGTGATTTACAGAAATCAAGCGAGATACCTATGTTTGTAGGCATAAATGAGGAGGGCGGAGATTTTGCTCCGCTTGCCAACTCGGAGGACTTTGAGGTCAGTATCTTCGACAGTATGCTTGAGATCGGAAAGACAGAGGACAAAGCAAAGGCTAAGGAAGTCGGCAAAACGATAGGCGGTTATCTCAGCGATTACGGATTTAATCTGGATTTAGCTCCTGTTGCAGACGTCATAACGAACAGCTCGTCTACTATAGGAAACCGTTCTTTCGGAAGTGATCCCGAGCTTGTGGCTAAAATGGTTTCTTATGAAATCAAAGGATTTCACGAAAGCGGAATTATGACTGCGGTAAAACACTTCCCGGGACAGGGAGGAGCGTCGGACAGCGGAGCCTCAGCGTTAAAAACCACAAAGGACTGGATAGAGCTTATGGAAAGCGATATCATTCCATTTGCTGAAATACTGGACGAAACGGATATGATTTTAGTGGGACATATAAATACTCCCGAGGTCACAAACGACGGACTTCCCGCTTCAATGTCACAAGAAATTATTGATGAAAAGCTTAGAAAAGAGCTGGGCTATCAGGGAGTTGTTATTTCCGATTCCATGTCCTCGGCAGCTATTACAGATATGTACAATTCAGGCGAATGCGCTGTTAGAGCAATAAATGCGGGTGTGGATATTATTCTTATGCCATACGATCTCGACGACGCTTACAGCACGGTTCTCACAGCTGTCAAGGACGGCACGATCAGCGAGGACAGACTTAATGAAAGCGTAGAAAGAATACTCACTTTAAAAACTGAGTACGGTTTGATAGAATAAGGTGAATTTATGACAAGCATATATTTTGTAAGACACGCACAGCCTGACAGGACGGTTAAGAATGACAGAACAAGACCTCTGACAGACGAGGGACTGCATGACAGTATTACTGTGGCAGACCTATTGCAGGAGCGTAATATCGATCTGCTTATGTCAAGTCCCTATAAAAGAAGTATGGATACTATCGGCGAGTTGTCAAAACGTCTGGGATTGGAGATACACACCGACGAGAATTTCAGAGAGCGTAACGCCGGCGGCTGGCACGGAAATAATTTCCTTGAATTTATAAAAAAGCAATGGACGGATTTTGACTACCGTATTATGGACGGTGAAAATCTGCGTGAGGTACAGACAAGAAATGTTAAGGCGCTGAAAAGACTTCTATCAGAAAACGAGGGAAAAAATATTGTACTTGCTACCCACGGAACCGCTCTTAGCACCATACTTAACTATTACTATCCCGAATATGATTACAATTGTTTTATGAAAATAATCGACTTTATGCCATTTGTGATAAGGGTGGATTTTGAAAACGGCAAAGCAGTAAATGCTCAAGTAGAGCTAATCATACATAAGGAGTACAAATGATGTCAGGTTTTATAACCTTCTGGTCTAAGGATTACGTTAAAAGCCTTGAAAAATCTGGCGATAAAGGTCCGTTCTCTGTAGTTTACGGAAGTCATCATACAAGAATGCCGAGTATTTCTTCCATAAAAAAGGGAGATATAATTTATACTGCTGCCATTTTACAAGGAACGCTCTGCGCAATGGCAAGGCTTGAGGTCGACAATATCGAGCCTGCGTTCGATTATCTTTTAAGAGAAACGGGACAACGACACTCCGCTCTTGTACCGGAGGGAGTTCTTATGCTTACACAGTCAAAATTCGGAGAATTTGCCTTATTTTCAGGCGGCTGCGGATATATTGACAAATGTGCCATTCCTGACAGCATCCATACAACTATCCGTGAGGACGAGTTGAAATCACTGCCCCATAAATTTCATCAAGAGCCTATAACCTGCTGTGCGAAAACTGCGGCAAGCGGTAAGGGTTCGATGATCTATCCAAGACCGATAGCAAAGGAGATCGTTCCCACATTACTTTTCGGTAATACCAAATCGTCTCAAAAGCCGCTGAAGATAAATAAGAACGGCGTTCCGCAAAGCGTTTCACTCAGCGGTTTTGTGCGTAAAATGAGCAATGAGACCTTTGAAATTTTTGAGCAGTTATTCAGAGAATAACATTTAAAGGAGAAATTTATATGAAAGAGATCACTAAAACAGCCTTTGAGGGCTACACCTACATAGAGGGAGGAGTTTGCGCTGCTAAAGGCTTTAAAGCTAACGGACTTTACTGCGGTATAAAAAAATCGGAAGTGCCTGACGGTAATGAAAGTCCGATAGATAATAAGAAAAACGATATAGGAATGGTTATGTCCGACGTTATGTGCAATACAGCGGCGGTTTACACTCAGAACAAAGTGAAGGGCGCTCCTATACTCGTTACAAAATCCAATCTTTCCAAAACAGGGGGCAAGGCCCAGGCTGTTATTGTAAACTCCAAAAATGCTAACACCTGTAACGCTGACGGCGAACAGAAAGCTGTCAGAATGTGCGAACTTGCGGCAGGACAGCTTAATATCAAGCCTGAGGAGGTCATTGTTGCATCCACCGGAGTTATCGGACAGGTTCTTCCGATCGAACCCATTGAATCATGCATTAAGGAACTTGCGGAGGGTCTGACCTACGACGGAAACGAAAGAGCTGCGACTGCTATTATGACTACCGACACGGTAAAGAAAGAGGTTGCAGTTGAATTTAACTGCGGCGGAAAGGTCTGCCGTCTGGGCGGTATGGCTAAGGGCAGCGGAATGATACACCCCAATATGGCTACTACGCTTAATTTTATTACTACCGACTGTGCCGTATCTTCCGAAATGCTCCAAAAGGCTCTGAGCGAGGTCGTAAAAATCACCTATAACTGTTTGTCAGTTGACGGAGATCAGTCCACTAACGATATGGTCGCGCTTATGTCCAACGGTATGGCGGGAAATGAAGAAATTTCCACAGAGGATGAGGATTTCGAGGTATTCAAAAAAGCGCTCTATATCGTAATGATGAATATGACAAAAATGCTTGCCAAAGACGGTGAGGGAGCTACTAGGCTGATAACCTGCATATGTTCTTCAGCGCCTGATCTGGATACTGCTATAATAATCGCAAAAAGCGTTATCCGTTCGCCGCTTGTAAAATGCGCAATGTACGGTGCAGATGCAAACTGCGGACGTATAATGTGCGCTATGGGTTATGCCGAGACTGACTGCGATGTCACCGAGGCTGATGTATATTACATATCAAATGCAGGCAAGATTCTGGTTTGCAAAAATGGAATGGGACTTAGCTTTGATGAGGACAAAGCTAAGAAAATTCTTACTGAGGACGAAATTGAGATATTTATAGACCTCCATAGAGGAACTTCTCAGGCAACCGCGTGGGGCTGTGACATGACTTATGATTATGTAAAAATTAACGGCGATTACCGCAGTTAATGTTAATATAGTGGAGCAGGAATAGAATGACAATAAGAAATATGACGTCCGAGGATTACGGAAAGGTCTACGATCTTTGGATAAACACAAAGGGTATGGGACTTAATAACCTTGACGACAGCTATGAGGGTATCAGCAGATTTCTTGAAAGGAATCCCAACACCTGTTTCGTGGCTGAGGAAAATGAAGAAATTGTAGGCGCAATAATTGCGGGACACGACGGCAGACGGGGGTACATTTATCATACAGCCGTTGCGCAAAAGTGCCGTCACCAGGGGATAGGCACACAGCTTGCGGAAAATGCGCTGTCTGCGCTGAAGTCAGAGGGAATAAAAAAATGCGCTCTTGTGGTTTTTGACAGAAACGAGGACGGAAACAAATTCTGGGAAACTATAGGGTTTTCGGAAAGAACAGATTTGATTTACCGTAACAAGGAAATAGAAAAATTGATCAGATTCGATACCTGATATATTATTTTAAAGGAAGATGAAAAATGGAAATAAGCAACAGCATAAGAAGTCAGATACTCATTGACGCTCTGCCCTACATTCAAAAATATCACGATAAGATAATTGTAGTAAAATACGGCGGAAACGCAATGACAAACGCAGAACTTAAAGAGGCGGTCATGAGCGACATTGTTCTGCTTAATATGGTAGGTATAAAGGTAGTGCTTGTCCACGGCGGCGGTCCTGAGATAAACACAATGCTTAAGCGAGTGGGAGTAGAAAGCAAATTCATAAACGGTCTGCGTTACACCGATAAGGAGACTATCGACATTGTAAAAATGGTGCTGTGCGGCAAGGTAAATAAGGAGCTTGTTTCCGCATTACAGCTGCATGGGGGAAAAGCCCTTGGACTATGCGGATGTGACGGACAGATGATCTTAGCCGAGAAAATGGGGGGAGATATAGACTACGGCTATGTGGGCGAGATAAAGAAGATTACAACAAAGCCCATTCTTGACGCTCTGAATAACGGATATGTGCCTATTATTTCCACAGTGGGAGTTGGAGAGGACGGTCAATCCTACAATATCAATGCCGATACGGCAGCTGCCAGAATTGCCTCCTGTCTTCGCGCCGAAAACCTTATTCTTATGACGGACATCGTAGGACTTCTCAGGGATAAGAATGACGACAGTACGCTTATTCCAGAGGTAAATGTCAGTGATGTACCTTTCCTGAAAAAGACGGGAATTATCAGCGGAGGTATGATACCTAAGATCGACTGCTGTGTTGAGGCAGTGAGAAGAGGCGTTAAAAAGACTTCTATTATAGACGGAAGAATTCCGCACTCTATTCTTATTGAGCTGCTTACCAACGAAGGCATCGGAACGCAGTTTATTTAAGAAGATCAGACAATACGACCCATTCAGGTGACAAAGACGGAGGGATATTATGACAAGCAACTGCAAAAAAATAATTGATTTTTTAAGCTGTGAATATATTCTTTTTGAAAATGAAACAGATTCCAAGAAAATAAACAGCAAATATTCAGAACTCAGAGAAAAGGGCAAAAAAGAAAAATTCACTCCTCTTATAATTGTCGTGAGTGATAATCTTACGGACATGACAGAGTTTTTATGTGAAGAATTTAACGAAATATCTCCTGAAACTATTATTGCCAAGCGTCGTAAGGAAACTATAAGACAGTCTTTAGAAATCAATGTAAACGACTTTTTTATATGCGCCAAAGATGAACTCTCCGAGATTTTTGAGGACGAGGAATATGACAATATCGGCGAATTTGAGGGCGAGGGCGGCATAAATACATTCTCGGGATTTTCAAACTACAAAGGTCAGCTTGAAAAGGAGATCATTATTGCAAATATACCTACCGATAAGCCGTGGGAGCTGCCGATCTATGTTCCTATGGGCGGATTTAATTCCTGTCCGACGCCGGAAGAACAGGCGGCTGTTTTCAAATACTGGTATGATAAGTACGGAGCATATCCTGCCTGTGTGACTTATGATAGCTGGGAAATGTTCTGCGAAAGACCTGTAAAGGACGAACGATCCGCTATGGATCTCGCGAATGAAATGTATCTGTTCTGCAACGATATTGTTGACCAGGGCACAGAAACTATCGGCAGACTTGCAGGCAGCTTGATTAATTCAAGCGTTTGGTTCTTCTGGTGGGATTGATAATTAGAATTGTAAGGAGTTTGATAAAATGAATACAATAGAACAATTTAACGAACACGTTATGGGCACATACGGACGTTACGATCTGGTGCTTGACAGCGGAGAAAACCGCACCGCAGTTTCCGAGGACGGCAGGGAGTACATTGATTTCGGCTCGGGGATCGGCACAAACAGTCTCGGTTTCTGTGACGAGGACTGGGTCAAGGCTGTCTGCGATCAGGCTCATAAAATACAGCACACCTCGAACTACTACTATACAAAGGTTCAAGCGGACTTTGCCAAAAAGCTGTGCGAGGCTTCGGGCTACAGCAAAATGTTTTTCGGAAATTCAGGCGCAGAGGCTAACGAGTGCGCTATCAAGCTTGCAAGAAAATACAGCTTTGACAAGTACGGCAAGGACGCTGAGCGCAATATCATCATTACCCTTGTGAACAGCTTTCACGGTAGAACAATGGCTACCCTTTCGGCTACGGGTCAGGAGGTTTTCCACAATTATTTCTTCCCGTTCCTGCCGGGCTTTGTAAATGTCGAGGCTAATAATATCGACGATCTTAAGGCAAAGCTTTCCGAGTACGACGGAAAAGTCTGCGCCGTTATGTTTGAATTCATTCAGGGCGAGGGCGGGGTTTGTCCGCTCACTCAGGAATTTGTTGACGCAATTTTTGAGGAGTGCGAAAAGCGCGATATCCTCACCATAGGCGACGAAGTCCAGACAGGCGTAGGCAGAACCGGAAAGCTGCTTGCAAGCGAGAATTTCGGCAGACGTCCTAATATAACCACTCTTGCAAAGGGACTGGCAGGCGGCGTACCCATAGGAGTATGTCTTGCCGACGAAAAATGCGATAATGTACTTACCGCAGGTACTCACGGCTCTACCTTCGGAGGAAATCCCATTTCCTGTGCAGGCGGAAACGCTGTGCTTGACAAGGTCACAAAGCCGGAATATCTCGCCGAAGTAAATAAAAAAGCCGAGTACTTTAAGTCAAAGCTCCTGGAGATCCCCGAGATCGAGGGCGTTGACGGTATGGGACTTATGATCGGCGCAAGACTGAAAACAAAGACGTCTGCCGAAGTATGCAAGGCTTGCCTTGAAAACGGTCTGCTTATTCTCACAGCAAAGACAAAGCTGAGATTTCTGCCGCCCCTTAACATCAGCTATGATGAAATTGACAAGGGTATGGAGATACTCAAAAAGGTTCTGGCATGAAAATAGAGCATATTGCGCTGTACGTCAGAGATCTTGAAGTCACCAGAGATTTCTATGTGAAATATTTTTCGGTGCAGAGCAATGAAAAATACACCAACGCAAAGGGCTTTTCGTCCTACTTTCTGACATTTGATGACGGAGCAAGACCGGAAATAATGTCTCTCCCCGATCTAAACTGCGCGGGAGAACTCCCCTGCTTTGGCTGCGCTCATATTGCGGTATCGGCAGGTTCTGTCCAATGTGTGGACGAGCTAACAAAACGTATAGAAAAAGACGGCTATAAAGTTATTTCCAAGCCGCGTACTACAGGAGACGGATATTATGAAAGCGTTATCGCCGATCCCGACGGAAATCTGATAGAAATAACGGTTTGAAATACGGTAAAAGCAAACGGATATAATTCGTTTATAAATATAAAACGGAGGTAATTAGAATGAACCACTTACTTAAAATGCTCGACTTGTCTAAGGAGGAGATCATTGGCATTCTCAACCTTGCCGACCAGCTCAAGTATGAAAACAAAAACGGAATTCAGCATCACATTCTCAAGGGAAAAACTCTTGGTATGATCTTCCAGAAGTCTTCCACAAGAACCAGAGTTTCCTTTGAAACGGGTATGTATCAGCTCGGCGGACAGGCTCTGTTCCTTTCAAACAGGGATTTGCAGATAGGCAGAGGCGAACCCGTTCAGGATACCGCCCGCGTGCTTTCCCGCTATCTTGACGGCATTATGATAAGAACCTTTGAACAGAAAGAGGTTGAGGACCTTGCTGAATACGGTTCTATCCCGATAATCAACGGACTTACAGATTTCTGTCATCCATGTCAGGTTCTTGCGGACCTTATGACAGTAAGAGAGTTCAAGGGACAGTTTGACGGACTGAAAATGTGCTATATCGGCGACGGAAATAATATGGCTAACTCCCTTATCGTAGGCGGACTTAAGGTAGGTATGGAGGTTTCCATTGCTTGTCCGAAGGATTATCAGCCAGACCCGCAGGTGCTCGAATTTGTTAAGCAGTACGGAAATAACTTCTCAATGACCGACATTCCTATGGAAGCGGCAAAGGACGCTGACGTACTTTTCACAGACGTATGGACTTCAATGGGCGAGGAAGCTGAAACGGAAAAGAGAAAGATCGCATTTGCAGGCTATCAGATAAATGATGAAATTATGTCCGCGGCAAAGCCTGACGCAATGGTTCAGCATTGTCTCCCTGCTCACCGTGAGGAGGAGATCACGGAAAAGGTATTCGAGGCTCACGCTGACGAGATCTTTGAGGAGGCTGAAAACAGACTTCACGCACAGAAAGCTGTTATGGTCAGAGTTATGTCCGATAACAAGTAATAATATTAAAGCCGTCTTATGGGACGGAAAATTCAATCAATTAAGTAACCAAACCTCCAACGGCATTTCGTTCGGAGGTTTTGCTGTAATAAATACACACAATGCAAGTAAATGTCATTAATTGTTGAACAGAAAAATATTACAATAAATATAGTTAAAAATTAGCTAAATTGTATATTGACATTTTCTTCTAAATATTGTATACTCAAAATGTAAGTGATTTACACATTTACTAAAAAATTATAAAGGAGTACAAAACTAATGAAAAGCATTATCAGAAAGACGGTCTCGATATCTGCGGCGGCGGTTATGATCTCTGCATTGACTATGCAGGTTGGAGCAGTTACCATCACAGATGTTGATACAGTCGAATATCAGTTCAATGAACCGTATCTCAACATAAACGTTGACGGCGGAGAGGTCGATTTAAGTGAAATAGATTTTACCTTAAAGAACAGTAACGGTGAGATCGTTGCAAAATGGACCGGCGGTTCAAGTTCATTTGCCGAAGTCGCAGAGGGTCTTTACGATATAAGTAATATTGAAAATTTTTCCTATAATGACTATTGGAAACTGCCTTGGGCAGAGTTTGACAAAACTGAACTACAGGGAAAATACCCCAACGGACAGTTTTATTCAAACTATAATCCGGATTCTTCAGGTCATGCGGTTTTTACCTCTGACACAATTTATCCTATCAGTAAATGTTCTTATGTATATTTTGATGCAGAAGAATACAGCACCGGCAAGACAATGACTGTTCCTGCAAATACGGCTATGATCGATGTCGCTGAAGAATATACGACTAACGGTGACGATTACTCCTATTTCTCTATTTCCAGCGGTTCAGAGGATTCATCATCTGAAAAAAAATATTTCAGCGAATATGCAGGTAGTATAATCAGCTATCCAGTTTCGGAAGGAACATACGATTGGTGTATAAACGGCGGTCATGCAGGCGCAACTTATATAACCAGCTATAATACTTCTCAGGACTATATACAGGTCAAACTGAATATGAGAGACATGTTTGACGATTCAACATTAACCGATAATTTTGAATTTATAAATAATGTCTCGGGTGTCGGTATAATTAATTGTCCCACGAGGGGCATAAAGAATACCGGGGCAGATGTAAGCTTTGCCTTTTTAAGCGGTTCCGTAGTTACTGCTGCAATTCCTGACAGTGACGGTAATGTTTACATTTGGGTCAACACTGCCGACCCGACTATACAATTCCAAAACACTTTTAATATACATGGTACATTCAACGGTCAATATATATACTCATCTGGGGGAGGTTTCGGTACAACTGATATATCTACTAAAAAACAGTTAAACATCAATGCCAAGTTTGAAATTCCCGAAAGCGGTCTGACGCTTTACAACATTTCCGCAGGCGATTATACAGTTGAGATCGACAGTACGGAATACACACTGGAAAACAACACGATCACAATTACCGATACAAAGGATATGCAGAGCATGAATATAGTTCTCAAAGAATTTGAGGAATCTTCTTCTGAGGAAAGTTCATCTGAGACATCTTCCGAGGTATCTTCTTCAGAGGCAAGCTCATCTGAGACATCTTCCGAGGTTTTATCGTCTGAAACAAGCTCGTCGGAGGTTTCTTCTGAGACAACATCTTCCGATAATATATCTTCTGTAACGGAAAGTACTACTGGCTCGTCCTCTAATTCCTCTTCAAACAGCAAGGCGGCGAATTCAAGTAACACTGCTAATCCCTCTACGGGTGCAGCAGCAGGCTTTGCAGGCACGGCTCTAATAGCAGGCGCGGCGGTTGTCATAAGCAAGAAAAACCGTAAATAATTAAGTACGTAAAACTCTTAATCCATAAAATGATATTAATAACCGTCTGCACTTTTGTCAGCTTACAGACTGCGTAGACGTAACAGTAACTCAGACATAAGTATGAAAGCCGTCCTGTGGGGCGGCTTTATTATATATTAACAAATATAGCGTAAGAATTTTGTTAAAAATATCCCCATAAAAAATAAGCACTCAAACGTATATAATATATAAATTTATGGGAGGTCTTTATATGAAGAAAATTATCATGCTGATAATTATATCAACAGCTATCGGATTGATTTTTACAAATTGTAAAACTACAGGGAAAACTTCTAAAAAGTCTACAAGAATTGATAATACCGTTGCGGGCGAAACCGCTTTATCATATTTATCCGAAAAATATGGTGAAGAATTTGTGATAGTCGGTGAAAATCAAATGCACGACAGTATATTAGGAGGAAACAGATGGTATCGCGCTACAGTTGTAAAAAAATCTAATGAAAATAACGATAATGCAAGAACATATGAAGTAAATGTTACATTTGATGACGGTTCATATACAGTAGCGGGCGATACAGTAATGCTATCTTATTACCAATCTTTATTTAACGAAAATGCTGATTCAATTATTTCTAAAAACATGAAGGATATACCCTATTGTCTTGTTGTGACTCGGGTTACAGAGGATGATCCGAATTATGGATTTTCTCCGGATACACAAATACCCAAAAGTAAAGATGACTTATGTAAGCGAGATCATTATTTTGAAATTTTAATACCATTATCATATGACTCTGAAGAAATACCTGATATATGTACACAATTAAAAATGGATTTGCAATTAGCTGGATTATATTCAGGA
>CAYNPW010000059.1:0-15459 GCA_964399215.1 uncultured Ruminococcus sp.
GTTTTATTCCTTGTTGGTGCCTTTCGCAGAAAGGTATGGTTATAAATGAAAATCAGATTAGCGGGAACGGTCAATGAATCCATAGTAGACGGTCCGGGTTTCAGATTTGCCGTTTTTACTCAGGGCTGTCCTCATCATTGTAAGGGCTGTCATAATCCTCAGACACACGATTTTAATGGAGGCTACATTGCCGATACGGATGATTTTATTGATATGATACAAAGCGATCCGCTTCTCGACGGAGTGACTTTCAGCGGAGGAGAGCCTTTTTGTCAATGTGAGGCGCTTGCAGACATGGCAAAGAAAGTAAAGACCATAGACGGAGGACGGCTTGACATTATCAGCTATACCGGTTATACCTTTGAGTATCTTACAGAACATAAGGATGATATCAAGGGTTGTGATGAACTTCTGAATCAGCTGGACTATCTTGTTGACGGTAAATTCGTTGAAGAACAGAAAAGCTTTGAGCTTAAATTCAGAGGAAGTAAAAATCAGCGGTTTATTGATGTTCAGAAATCTTTGAAAGAGGGAAGAACGGTAGTTATAGAACCTTATTGAATACAGTGAAAAATGCGAGGTTCCTTGATATCCGCTCATTTTTAGAAACAGCTTTTTCCGTACAAATAAATATCTGTTTGCTTTGAGTTTTGTTCCGAGAAGATATTTGACAACTGTATAAAACGCTTGCTTGATCATACAATGATTGGGCTTGCGGAAGCCGTTGAGCAGCTAACGAAAATATATATATCGTTTGCACAGGCTCTCGATACTGCAGCTTGAAAAAGCAATGAAGAGCTTGGCACTACCTTTTTGGTGTGTCAAGCTCTTTTTTACTTGGAGGCGTGCAACAGCCCCTTTATTACCATAAATTTTTGGTTTGTCTTACATGAGCGTTTATACGTCCTATATCAGCTGTGGTAATGGAGCCGTCACCGTTGATGTCAGCACATTCAAACTGATAGCCTGTAAGAGTTCTTGCTCTTCTGACATGAGAATTTGCAAGCCCAACATCGGCTGTAGTTATCTTTCCGTCACCGTTGACATCTCCTTTAAGGCAAAGGGTAACGCTTGCGCTTGCAGCTGTACCTGAAGCAATCGTTACAGTCTGCGTGCGGCTAACACACTTGCTTGATGAAACTGTCAGAGTGTAAGTTCCTGCAGGAATATCATTTGCAGTTACAGTACCGCCCGAAAGAGTTAAGCTGTAAGCCGTATTGCCGGAAATCAGCTTTGCGGTTATCGTATCGGATGACGCAACACCCTGGGTATCCTTTATTACTGCTGCAACGGTCAATGACCCTTTATTGGCTGACTGAGTACTGATTATCGCCGATAATCCCGTCTGGTCATATGTAGAACCATAATACTGACCGTTGTAGCTGGCTCTTACAGAATATGAATATTCAACTCCTGCAACAGCGGTTTCGTCGGTGTAGCTTGTGCCCGTTACAGATGTTGTAAGCAACTGCCATTGCGAAGAAGATTTTTTTCTGTAAACAGCGTATCCGTTTGCACCGGCAACGCTGTTCCACTTAATTGTGATACTGTTTGAATTAGCTGTTGCGCTGACAAGTTTAGGCTGTGCCAACGTAATTGAAAACGTTTTGGTAACTGTACCTGTACAGCTTCCCAAGCCGGTTATTTTTACTGTTCCGCTGCCTGCATTCACGTTATTGGAATATGTTACGGAATAATCGCTGCCGTTTATCAAAGTTTCACCGTTATATTTTACCGTAACTGTTGGTTTGATCGCTGTACCTGTGCAGACGGCAGTGGTAGGAGAAATTGAAACTGTACAATCACTCAGCGAAACAGAAACAGCCGGAATGGTTTCCGTTTCAACATTACTGCAGCCTGTGCATGTTCTCTGACGGGTTCCGGTTTTATTTACTCCGGCTTCAGTAACTGTAGTCCATGAAGTATAGGTGTGCTTATGTGAAACAACTTTTATTGTAGCTCTTGTCGTAGTATTTGCAACATACAGCTGACCCGAACCTTCCTGAGTACCTGTCAGCATTACCATATCACCTAAGATACTGTTGCTGGAAAAATCAGTGCAGGAAGCAAGACTGAGAGTATATCCCCATGTGAAACGCTTACTGTTAATGGGATTGTTATAACCCTTGATATAGATAGTTTCGCCCACTTCTATCTCGTAGGTCTTTTCTTCAACCCCAATAACATCATAGCTGTCGTCAAGAAGATCAAAATAGTTGACTGTATATGTAATGGGCGTTTCTACTCCGTTTTTAGTAATACCATTAATAGTTACCGTAACCGTATCATTTTCGGGAAGCTGCCCCACATTAAAAATTATACATTTGGGCATTCCATAACCGCTGTTATTGACTGTCAAGTAGCTTGAAGCAATATTGGTACTTGATGAATCAAGATTCCATGTTTTATTAAGCATTGAAGATTCGACCTGTACCGTAACCTTATTAATATCGGGATTATCATATGAATTTCCCAAGCTTACAGTATAAGCGTACCCGTACTCATTACTCTGATCAACAAATTCATTTGGCATATTTTCCGGAGGCCACGCCACATAATCACCTGTGAAGCTTTCTGCACGAGAACTGTCAAAAACGTACATAGCCGTATATTTACCTGCTATTCCAAAGCCGGTATACTGCATTGAGGGGTTTAATATCCAGCGTCTGTGTCCCATTATACTGATATTGGACACGTCGGTATCGTCAACATATCCGCTTATAACAGAGCTTGCAATATTTCCGAAGCCCGATGCTATATTTGAAGAACCGGAGCCTGTTTTTCCTGCATTATATATATCGTCCGGAAAATCGGAAGGCTGGGATGGAGTATGAGACAAAATGCCGTTTACAAGGTTAACAAGACTTGAACTCTGACACAGCACATTGTATTTGTCATCCAGCTGAACATCATCGGGAAGTCCTGCAATAAATCTCGTAAAATTTACTGAATTAAGGGCATACTGCAAATCCTCGTCCGAAACCTCTCCTATGCTGTACGGTGAAGAAGCAGAATAATCCTCTATATATTCCGTTATCTTATGAACGTCAAAATACAATTCTTCAAATCTATCCTTAATTTCCTGTTGGGTAGGCATATCTCTTTCGTATGCGCTTGCGCCCACTACAGTCATACTGATTACTGCAGCCGCAGCGGCAAGTACAACAGAGGACATGCCCTTAATTATTTTTTTGAATTTCATAAAAACCTCCGTTTGCTGATACAGCATAATTAATTATAAAAAAAGCTTTTTAAAGTCTTTTATACAATTATAACACATTTATGTTTTAGTTTCAACCGGAAGTTCAAAACCTAAGAACCAAATTTTATAAATATAGTTTGTAACATTTGCACAAATAATAAAATAATGAAACAAAGAAACACCTACATATTTAACATACAATATGAAACTGAGGATATTGCAGTATTACTGATTTTTTTCTAAGCTTCACAGCAAATTCGCCGGATTGCTCTAATCATAAAACGGATCGTGTATCTCTATAAACAGCATAAATAAATATAAATTTTCTGTGAAATTCTATTTTATCATGCTTTTTCTATTGACAAATACCCCTACGGGGTATATAATACAAGTATAAAAGATACCCCATAGGGGTATTTAACCTAAACTAACATTATGGAGGTATAAAATGTTTGAAAAAGCAAAAAATACTGTTGAACTATGCGAGCATTGCAAACCTGTAAACAACGCGCAATGCTGCCGCTGTAAAAATACACCCAGGGACGAAGAAACCCTCAAATCTCTGAAAAACAGGCTTAGCCGTATAATCGGTCAGCTCAACGGCATAAAAAATATGCTTGATGAAAACCGCTATTGCGGAGATATACTTATCCAGACAGCAGCAGCAGAAAGCGCGCTGCAAAACTTCGGCTATCTTATTTTTAAGGAGCATATGGAAACATGCGTCGTAGAAGAAATACGTAAAGGCAACAATGATGTGGTTGACGAAGCAGTCGAGCTTATCAAAAAACTGAAATAACAGAAAGGCGGTTTAGATAATTATGAAATTTAACGTTACAGGCATGACCTGCGCCGCTTGTCAGGCTCATGTAGAAAAAGCTGTCCAGTCTGTTAAAGGCGTAAAAAACGTCAGCGTAAGCTTACTTACAAATTCTATGATCGTGGATTTTGAATCTCCCGCCGATGTTGCAGCAATCTGCAGCGCTGTATCAAAGGCAGGCTACGGAGCTGAGTCCGCAGATAGTGAGAATACAAAGAAATCTTCTCATCCCGATCTTGAGGACAGAGAAACGCCAAAACTAAAAAAACGTCTTATTACCTCTCTGGTATTGCTGGTTCCGCTGATGTATGTTTCAATGGGCGGCGTGATGTGGGGTTGGGCAATGCCCGCATACTTTTCTGAAAATCCCATAGCAATAGGTCTGTATCAGCTTTTGCTAACAGCAGCAGTTATGGTAGTAAATCAGAAGTTTTTTATAAGCGGCTTTAAAGGACTTATAAACCGAGCGCCCAATATGGATGCGCTTGTTGCATTGGGAAGTACTGCGGCTTTTGTTTATTCCGTATGGGAGCTGTTTGAAATGTCAGCGTACGCCATGCGGGGTCAATACGAAATGGCGGCTCATCACTTACACGGCCTGTATTTTGAGTCCGCTGCTATGATACTTACGCTTATTACAGTCGGTAAAATGCTGGAGGCTCGCAGCAAGGGTAAGACTACCAATGCTATCAAGGCTCTTATGGACTTAGCGCCTAAAACCGCCCATGTTATCCGCGACGGTAAGGAGCTCACAATTCCCGCAGAAGAACTGATTATTGGCGAAACCTTTATCGTGAAACCGGGCGAGAGTATTCCGGCAGACGCTGTGGTCATTAGCGGAGAAAGCGCTGTTGACGAAGCTGCTCTTACAGGCGAGAGTATTCCTGTTGATAAAACAGCAGGAGATAATATAAGCGCGGCTACTATAAATCAGAACGGTGCACTTACCTGTCAGGCGACGCATGTCAGCGGTGAAACGGCGCTTGACAAAATTATTGAAATGGTGGAGAATGCTGCGGCGACTAAGGCTCCTATAGCAAAAATCGCCGACAAGGTATCAGGAGTTTTCGTTCCGACAGTAATTGTAATTGCTATTATAACAGGCGCAGTATGGCTTCTGCTGGGAAATACCTTCGGATATTCTCTTGCAAGGGCTATCAGCGTTCTTGTTATAAGCTGTCCCTGCGCTTTGGGACTTGCTACGCCGGTTGCGATCATGGTTGGCTCAGGACAGGGAGCCAAAAACGGAGTACTGTTTAAAACAGCCTCTGCTCTGGAGGCTGCCGGAAAGACGGACATTGCAATACTTGACAAAACTGGCACAGTCACCGAAGGCAAGCCTGTGGTAACGGATATTATTACTGCCGAGGGGATTTCAGAATATGAACTTTTAGGCGTTGCCTATGCTCTAGAGGAAAAATCCGAGCATCCTCTTGCAAAGGCAATAATGAATAAAAAAGAAGAAATTTCCGTTGAGTACTCCCCGGCAGACAGTTTTTCCGCTTTGCCAGGTCACGGAGTTTCCGGTATAATAAACGGCAAAACAGCTTTGGGCGGAAATGCCGCCATTATGCAGGAGAAAGGTATTCTTACCGAGCAAATGAAAATTCATGGAGATAAGTTATCTGAACAGGGTAAAACTCCTCTGTACTTTGCTATGGACGGAAATCTGCTGGGTATAATATCTGTTGCGGACGTTATAAAGCCTGACAGTAAGCAAGCCGTTGAGGAGCTTAAAGCTATGGGCGTTGAAGTGGTAATGCTCACAGGAGACAACGAGCGTACAGCAAAAGCTATAGGAAAACAGGCAGGTATCGACAAAGTCATCTCAGACGTACTTCCGGCCGATAAGGAAGAAACTGTGCGAAAACTGTCACAGTACGGCAGAACAGCTATGGTAGGAGACGGAATAAACGACGCTCCCGCACTGACAAGAGCAGACATAGGTATTGCTATCGGGGCAGGAGCCGACGTAGCTGTAGAGGCAGCGGATGTGGTGCTGATGAATTCCCGTCTGACCGATGTTTCAGCAGCAATAAGACTGTCAAGACAGGTTCTTAAGAATATACACGAAAACTTATTCTGGGCGTTCTTCTACAACTGCATAGGCATTCCTCTGGCAGCAGGACTTTTTATACCGATTTTCGGCTGGGAGCTGAATCCTATGTTCGGAGCGGCGGCTATGAGCCTTTCAAGCTTCTGCGTAGTGACAAATGCGCTCAGACTTAATTGGTTCAAGCCTAAGTCCTCTAAAAAGGACAAGGCGAAAAAACAAGTCGTTTTGCCGCAGGATATACTGATCAGCAATAAAACGCAAAATGCAAAGGAGGAAAATGCAATGACAAAAACAATCAAGGTAGACGGCATGATGTGTCAGCACTGCGTGGCTCACGTTAAGAAAAGCCTTGAGGCTATGGACGGCGTCACAAACGCTGAAGTAAGTCTTGAAAATAAAAATGCTGTAATCACCCTGACAAAAGATGTTAGTGACAATTTGATCAAGGACGTTATTGCCGAAGCGGGCTACGTTCCCGGAGATATTATTTAATATCGCGCTAAAAAAGGAACTGTCATTTAATTTGTGACAGCTCCTTTTATTTTTGTAATAAAATTTTCTCAACAGCCTATTATATAAGCTCAAGGTTGATAAACGACAACTAAACGTATTATATCACAAAGTTTGTTATATTTTCAACAATTTGATATAAAAAGGACTGCTGCTAATCGAGCAACAGTCCTTATCTTATTTACCAAAGCTTTTTAGTACCTCTGATGTGTGCGTTGATAAGTCCGACGTCAGCTGTAGAAATGCTTGAGTCAGCATTTACGTTTGCACAGGATGCATTATATCCTGTAAGCTTTTTGGTACCTCTGATATGCGCATTTACCAGTCCGACATCTGCAGTAGAGACTTTTCCGTCTCCGTTAACATCACCCAGCAATCTGAGCTCTGCATTTACTGTACCGCTGTTTACACCAACTGTAACCGTTGTGGTGTATGTTGCGCATTTTCCTGCTTTTATTGTTACGGTATACGTACCTGCCGCAAGATTGGAAACAGTAAATCCTCCCGATTTGATAGACGCGCCGTAGATCGTTACCGAGTTCTGCGGAGCAATGGCGACGGTTCCCTCAGTAACGCCGCTTGGAAGCTTTATCGTTCCTTTGATAGTGCCCGAAGCTGTTGCGGAAGAATTTGTATATGTTGCAGAAACTCCGGTTGTATCATATTCAGTACTTATATAAGACCCGTTGCCAGCTCTTACAGTATATGTATACTTAACGCCGGAAAGCAGATTTTGATCTTTATAGCTTGTTCCGCTTACAACAGCAACACGTTCCCAGCTTGAACCCACGGTCTTTCTGTATACATTGTAATTTGCTGCACCCTTCACAGTATTCCAGCTAACGGTTATGCCGTCCTGCGAACTTGATGCAGAACCGAGCTTTACCTTTGCAAGATGAATTGTAAAGTTTTTAGTGATTGATCCTGTATAATTACCCTTTCCGGTGATCTTTACCGTTGCAGTACCAAGATTGACATTATTCGAGTATGTAAGAGTATAATCAGTGCCCGACACGAGAGTGGTACTTCCGTCCTTTACGGTGACAGTAGGTGTTACGGCGGAACCTGTATAATCCGCGTCATTTACCGTCACTGACAAAGCGGAGACCTGCTTGGGAGTAACGATAACAGTATTAGAAGCACTGCCGTAATATTGCTTTCCTCCATAGGTTCTGTAGGCCTTTACATAATATGAGGTTCCGGCAGTAGATGAGGAAAGTGTGTAGCTTGTTCCAGTCTGCGATTTAAGAGTTGTAACCTTACCGTCAGAGGTCTTACTGTATATTGTGTAACCTGTAGCGTCTGAAACCGAGTTCCAGCTGAGCGTCGTACCTGATTTAGTAAGCTTGACCGTCTGGGACGGAGCGTAATTGACCTTGTATCTTACATTCATATCAACAGAAGTTGCATTGCCATAATAATCCGTAATTCCGTCAACCTTACCTGAGCCTGAATACTGCCACATATCGTATGTATTAGGGTAGTCGGTTTTATTTGTATAATGTGCAAGCCAAACAGGATATTTGCTTGCCAAGGATACGCTGTCCAGTTCATATACAAGCATTGAATAATATGTATACACACCTGAATAATAGCCGGCCGCGATCATAGTATCACAGAAAGAAGTACACAATGCAGTTTTCTGAGCCTTTGTAAGATTAGCATTATAGAATCTTCCCGTAGGCAGACCGGTTGTGCCGTCATAGGCATACTCCAAATCGAAATATACGGGCAAATCAAGCGTATAGCCTTTAAGCTCGTTAATACAATACTGAGCCTCCTGCTTAGCCTCTGCTGACGTTGTAGCCTGAGAATAGAAATATGCGCCTACCTCAAGTCCTGCATTTTGAGCGCCCTTTATATTCTCATGGAATTTACTGTCAGTAACAAGCGTTCCTGCGCTGCCATAGCCTCTGTATCCGATACGAATAATAACAAATTTAACTCCGGCATTTTTAACCTTGTTCCAGTCAATATTATACTGATAATACGAAACATCTATGCCATAGTCCATTTCAACTCCGTCAAATTTGCTGTTATGAGTAAGATTTGACGCACCTGAAATGGTACTGCTTGCAGTCGCAAGCACCGTTCTGTCGGTATCCTGAGAGTCAACATATCTCCAATATGACGGGTCATCGATAACAAGTGTTTCTCCGTCGTCACTTATGTAATCATTCCAGAATTCCTCATCGCTTATTTTAGTAACATCGACAAATTCCTCATTATCATCAGCAGCAAAGACTGTCACCGAAAGCTGAGCGCATATACAAACCGAAACAGCAGCGCACAGCAGTCGCTTTAATAAATTCATTATTCAACCTCCTGAAATTTTCACACGGTTCGCATTTTTTGTCTCATTATATGCAAACACAAACATTTTTCATAAACATTATATTTTATTATATTAAATTTTACCTAAAATGTCAACTGCCAGATTGATGCCAATTTATGGCTTCAGATCACGCAAGGCTTAAAAGAGCTTACATTTTATTAAATAAAGCATTATTTGAGGACATTTTGCACAATTATATCCGACATATTCCGACAAAATTCTAATATACATTTATTGGACTAAGCAAAATGAATACACAGATGCTGCCTTTATATCAGTTCTCCGCCTCTATTTCTGTGATCTTATCTATTCTTCTATGGTGTCTGCCTCCCTCAAATTGAGTTTCCAGAAAAACATCCACAAGCTCTACGGCAAGACCTGCACCTAATACTCTGGCGCCGATGCAAAGCACATTTGCGTCATTGTGCGCTCTTGTGTACTTCGCTGAAAAGTAGTCCGAACAGCAAGCCGCACGGATACCCTTTATCTTATTCGCACTCATAGACATTCCGATACCTGTGCCGCATATCAGCACCGCAAATTTGCATTCTCCGCTTGTAACCTTTTGGCAGACCTCCCTAGCTTTGTCGGGATAGTCAACCTTTTCTCCCTCCTGAATACCCAGATCTATGTATTCGATACCCTTGTCGTCAAGATGAGCCAAAATCTCATTCTTGAGCGCAGGACCTGCATGATCGCAGCCTATTGCAATTTTCATAATCATTCCTCCATTAAATATTTTTATCTGTGATATTTGTCCTTTTCGGCTTTTGTTGCCTGCAAGTAAGAAACCGCCAGTTTATCAGATGTAGTAATAAACTCGGGATTTTCCTCCGTTGCCAGACACAGTGAGCTTGCTCTCTGCAATACGTTTGCAGGATTTGCTGTAAGTACGTTCACATCTTCGGAAAAATACACCGATTTGATCTCTCCGGCGCAGTCGCCTGTAAGCATAACTTTTCCGTTCATATCGGCAGAACTGAAAAATTCTTCCTCGCCGCAGATTTTATCTTCGCAAATTCGGGTAATTTGTCCGCCTATGCATTTAAATTCAGAACAGTAAATTATCCTCGGTCTTGCCCTCATGACCGTGATTATTTTTCCCTCAAAAGACTGACAATTATAGGCAAGGCTCATCAATGTGGATATTCCCGCACATTTCAATCTCGGCTCGCCCATACACATTCCCTTGACCGCACCTATACCGATACGAAGTCCCGTATAAGATCCGGGACCGTTTGCTACGGCTACGCAGTCCAGATCGGCAAAATCAAGTCCGCTTTCGTTGAGAGCCGTTTTCACCATAGGCAGTATGACCTGCGAATGGGTAAGTTTTGTATAGACCGATTTTTCCCACAGCAGACGATTGCCGTCGGTAATTGCTACGGAAGCTACTTTTCCGCTTGTATCAATCCCCAATATTTTCAAACCTGTCATCTCCGTAATAAGTTTCAATAGTGATAATGCGAGTGTCGTCGTCCACGCGCTGAATATCTATGCGAATTGCATTGTCGGGAATTTCCTCGGCAATGTTTTCTGACCATTCTACGGCAAGCACAGTGTCATCGTCCGAATAATCAAAAAATCCTGTTGTTTCCAAGTCTGCCGAGGAATTAACTCTGTACATATCGAAATGGATAAGGCTCAGATTCGCTCCTCTGTACTCGTTGACAAGAGCAAAGGTAGGTGAAGTGACCTCGTCTCCCAGACCCATTCCTGCGGAAATCCCTCTGGTAATTGTAGTTTTTCCTGCGCCGAGATCTCCGCTGTAAGCTATCAGGTCACCGCCTTTTAGAAGTCCGCCTATCTTCTCACCCAGAGCAATAGTCTCAGCGGCGGAATTGGTTTTATATGTTTTTTTCAAGTAAATGCTCCTTTGGTAAACTCCAAATTCTATGTTATTGCTGCATAAGCTTTTCCAGCTCTGTAAGCAGTTTAGAGTTCATTTCTTCCAACTCGCTATTTGTTGGACGGTTATCATCGCTGTACATCATATCCATAGGATACCACCAGACTGGACCTGCTCCGTTGTTTCCGTAATTGCCTATATCGCCCGTTTTTCTCGGGTACAAGTGCCAATGCACATGCGCGTCGCCCTGCCCCAGACACTCATAATTCATTTTTTCAGCGCCGAATGCGTTTCTGACAGCCTCTGCTGCCAAAATCATTTCCTGCATAAATTTGGAGGCGAAATTCTTATCGAGATAGAAAAGCTCGGTTTTATGCTGTTTACATAGAAATAATGTGTATCCCTTAAAATGTTGATTATCTCCGATAACTACATACCCTGTGGATAATTCTTTGACGAAATAGGGATTTTTCCTTTCTTTTATCATTTGTATCCTGTCACATATCAAGCACATATTTATACCTCCAAATTCCGAAAATTCCCTATGTTTTATTATAAACCCAAACCGCTCTTATGTCAACAAAAATCATAATTTATTCAGATTTTCACGAAAAAGGGGCTGTTGCACGGAACAAAGTAAAAAAAGAGACTGACACACCCAAAAGTGAAATTGTCAATAATACTTGACACATTTTTGTCAAAATATTTTGACTAAGCAGCGGCATATGATTTAACATAGAACCTCTGCCGTTTAACCGCAGGCGGAAGTCCGCCGATCGATGAGCAAATTCTACTGTTTGACCAGTAGCTCATAAAATATCTCCAAACCATTGTTTTTAGTTCAGCTATGGTGAAATTTTCCGACTTTCTGCCCCTGTTGCAGAAAAGCTCTTCTTTCATTCTTGCCCATATGCTTTCACACCGTGCGTTGTCGTGACATCTGCCGCCGGCACTGTTCATGCTCTGAATAATGCCGTATTTTTGCAGTGTGTCTCTGTACTCAAAACCGGTGTACCGGCTTCCACTGTCGGAATGAATTATTGCACCATGGATTGCCGGATAGCGCAGACACGCATTTTTAACCGTTTGGGAACAAAGTTCCGCACGCATATGATCTGCCATTGCAAGACCGTTTGGCATCAGGTCATAGCAGTCAAAAATTGCGGATACATAGAGCTTTCCATCTTTTGCTCTCACTTCTGTAATATCGGTAACACATTTTTTAAGCGGTTCATCAGCTGTAAAATCACGTTTGAGAAGGTCGTCCGACTTGCGTGCCTCACGATCAGCTTTGGTGATTCCATTAGGCTTTCGTTTCGGTTTATGTATGAGATTTATCTCCTCCATAACCTTGCGGACAGTGGCTTCACATAGTACATGAATGTCCTTAAACTCTCCGATTTCCTGCCTGTAAGTGAGTGCCTGATACATGCGTACTCTGCCGTAATCTGCATTACATTCGTCCTCAGCGTGGATTTTCATCATGGCATCCGCAAGAGGCTGATATTTCCAAGGTTCATCCTTACGCTCAAGATAGTCATAAAAAGCCTGCCTGCTGACTTCAAGAGCCATGCAATAAAGGCTGATTTTTCCCTTAACTCTGCCGTCATTGGTGCGGATTGCAATATATTTCAGTCTTTGGTCTTTCCCTCTTCTGACTTCTAAAAAACGCCCTGAATTTCAGGAACGCTATCGTAGAATCAAGGCTCGCCGTGGGCATAAGAAAGCGATTATTGCTATATGCCGTATGCTCCTGACCGCTATCTGGAACATACTCTCTAAGCTTGAGCCTTATTCTGCAAAGGGTTATCTTGCCGACAAACTAACCGAACACTCTGTTGTTATATCCAAATCCGAAGGCCTTGCGCTCCTCAGAAAACGGGGATATATCTTCAAAGATGAACTTGCCGATGCCAGTTGTTAATCCCTTTTTTTGTCAATTATCTTGCCACTTTCAAGTGCCTTGTTTTCGTGCGCCCTTTTTGCTTTTTTATTTAACTTTGATACGAATAACTTAAAATTTTATCCAGATCGGCCTGCGGTTCGTCCGTAGGAGTAAGGTTGTAATTTTCAACCAGAATTTTCAGAACCCCCGGAGAAACGAACGCGGGAATCGTCGGACCGAGGTATATATTTTTGATCCCGAGATAAAGCAGGGTGAGCAGAATACATACCGCTTTCTGTTCGAACCACGAAAGCACAAGAGTCAGCGGAAGGTCGTTAACGCCGCAGTCAAAAGCCTCCGCAAGGGCAAGTGCGATTTTTATCGCACTATAGGAATCGTTGCATTGTCCACAGTCGAGTATTCTTGGAATGCCTTCAATGTCGCCTAAATCCAGATCGTTTATACGGTATTTTCCGCAGGCAAGCGTGAGGATTATCGTGTCGGGCGGAGTAAGCTTCGCAAAATCGGTGTAATAGCTGCGGCTCGGCGAAGCACCGTCGCAGCCGCCGATAAGAAAGAAATGTTTTATCTTTCCCCTTTTCACAAGGTCTACGATCTTATCGGAATGAGACAGCACCGCATTGTGAGCAAAGCCCGTAATTACCGTGCTGCCGCCGTTCATTCCCGTCATGTGCCTGTCCTCGTCATAGCCGCCGCACTCTATGGCTTTTTCTATGACGGGCGTAAAATCCTTGTCTTCGCCGATATGGACAACATCGGGATATGAAACCACAGAGGTCGTGAATACTCTGTCGGAATAACTCTGACGAAGCGGCATAATGCAGTTTGTGGTAAACAAGATCGGTGCAGGAATATTATGAAATTCCGACTGCTGATTCTGCCAGCCTGTGCCGAAATTGCCCTTAAGATGAGGATATTTTTTCAGTCCGGGATATCCGTGAGCGGGGAGCATTTCGCTGTGAGTGTAAATGTTTATTCCCTTATCCTTCGTCTGCTCCAGCAGCAGTTTCAAGTCGTGCAGATTGTGACCGCTCACCACGATAAACGGACCTTTTTCAATGGTCAACGGTACTTCAGTCGGTATGGGATCTCCGTAAGCCTCGATGTTCGCCGCATCAAGCATCGCCATACATTTTAAGTTGACTTCGCCCGTTTTCAGCACAAGCGCAAGCAGCTCGTCCGCAGTTTTCTTTTCGCCGACGGCATAAAGAGCGTCGTAGAAAAATCCGCTGACCTCTTTGTCGGTCTTTCCGAGAATAAACGCATGGTAGGCATAAGCCGCCATTCCTTTGATTCCAAAAAGCACAAGCGATTTGAGAGAACGGATATCCTCGTGGCCGTCCCAGATATTCTTCATATCATAATCTTCAAACTTTCCGGAATTTATCCTGCCCTTTTCCTTTTCAATTTCGGTTTTCATTTTCTTAATAGTCACGTTATTGAAATTTACGTTTGTGATAGTCGTGAAAAGTCCTTTCATTACAAGTTCGTCGGTACGGGACGTGGGGTTTCCCGTTTTTGCCGCTCTTGCGAGAACTATAAGCGCGCCGACAAGCTCGTCTTGAAAATTTGCGGTATCGGCTTTCTTGCCGCAGACCCCCGCCTTGCCTTCGCAGCCCGTATTGTGCGCCGTTTGCTGGCACTGAAAGCAAAACATTTCGTTCATAAGCGTCCTCCAGTGATAAAATTCATTTTATATTGTTATTTTATTTGGAATCGGATACTTATTCGCTTTATACGCATCGATTTTATTATTGACTTCCTTGATCGTCAATCATCCTGCAATACTCCTTTTCCTCACAGTCAATATAATCCTTAGCAAACTGCTCTGCTTCTTCAAAACTGTCTTTCAGCAGTTCAAAATCAACCGCAGCCGAAAAGACATCGATTTCGAGCTTTTCAGACTCATCTGCAAAAACCTCTATCGTGAATCCATCACAGCGGATATCGTTTCCGTCCTTATCCTCCCGATGCAAATCTGTATCGGGAGTTTTTTTCACATAAAAGCCTTTGTATTTCATAGCTGTAATCCTCCTAAAATTTCATCTGCATATCATCGTCAAGAGCGTAATCTTCATCAAAATCCTCATCAAATTCATCATTTACAGAACACTCAAGCTGCAACGAATTTTCCAAAGCAGTTTGAAGATATTTCTCATCCAGACCATTCTCTTTGTAACCCTGCAAAATCGTGTTGTAATACTGCTGACTCGGCGGAGAAATTGTCCCACGATTCATCAGATATGCCATACCTTCGTAGGTTTTTCCGTCCATTTCAAAGGTCATTTTTTCCTGCCTGTAGAAACTGGGGTAGCCTTCGTATTTGTTAAGAGTGGGTAAATCTCTGTTGTCAAGTTCCCAGATCAGAACAGGAACGCTTTCTCCCTTATTCGGAACGATCGTTGCAACGCCTCTGAACTCCAATTCATAATCCTTGATCTCCGATATCCCGACAACCTTTGAATGGGGACACCGATATGTCATTTGTTCAAGATTGATGTTGCTGCCGTATGCAATATATAACTGTTTATTTTTCATTCTCTACCTCCGATCACATTGACATTTCCATGCCCATTTCTTCATCTTCCTCGTACTCCACAAAATCGCCGCATTCGCTTTCTGTCGGCTCTGAAATTTCATCGGGTACATTTTCGTTTAACTCCTGAACCTCGCTTACAGGCTCGACACGCTGCTCACGGGCGGCGACACGCTCTTGTTTTAATCGTTCTCGCTGAGCAATGGCGTCCTCTTGATGAAGCCACGCTATATTGCCCTCAAGAT
>CAYNPW010000060.1:0-15235 GCA_964399215.1 uncultured Ruminococcus sp.
ATCGCCAGATCATAGGTACAAAAGATGATGAAGCTCATATATCAGTATTTGATGAGGATAACGGAGAGTACTGCTTTTCAAAAACAAAGAACACAGTGAAAGAACATCGGGAGGTGAATTGACAAATGCCTAAAATTGAGGATTTCGGCGAAAAAATAGGAGGCGCGAGAAAGGACTTGTACAGGCTTGACCGAGAGCTAAGGGTAGATGATATTACAGATTGGTCGGATATCGATCGTGATAAATACATAACCAAAAAGGAGGTTTTTCCACGTCCCGATTATGACAAGCTGTACGCTGAGGGTCTTGCCAGAGAAGTCCTTTTTTTCATTAAAAGGATAAGAGACGCTTTGCCGAGCAAGCCGGAGCCGCATTTACCGTATAATGTTTCAGCAGAGGAAAAAAGGGCACTTTTGCACAGTGAGCAGGAAAAATATATCCGATCGATAGGCGAGATATATACAAAGACAATGGAGCTTAATACCTTCAGTCAATGTAAAGCTTTTTATGATCAACTGTGTGAAAATGATAATATTTTAGCTAAATATATCAATAGCAGAAAATTTATCAAAGCGGCAGATCTGGATAATAGCTTTTCCATTTCAATGTTTCACAGAGACCTTGTAAAAAAGCAATTTCTTTATTCAGACAGTGAGAAGAAGCTTTCAAAATACAGTATCCTTTATTACAACGGCAGCAACGTCAGAAGCGTTGAGGTGTACGGGAATAGAAAGGCTCTGGAGATCCAAGCAGGGAGCGGCTCAAGATATTACTCATATAACAACGGAGAATTGGGTGATCTTAATAATTGGAAAGCCGACACATATTTCGCGCTGGATGAAAAACGGCAGGTCGTTCTTATAAACTCAGAAACAAAGCAACAGCTTCTGGAAAAGCTACTGGAGATTGAAAATGTCAAAGCAGCGTCGGTAAGCAGTAAAAAGAGAAAGGGAAAATTCATTCCTCCTCAGCTTAAACATATACGTCCCACAAAACAGGATCACAGGCAGGGCAGAAATATTACAGGTGAGGATATGATGAACATTTTCGGATTTCGTGCCGGAGAGTTCGGCAACTGGGAAACAGAAAATGACAAGCAGACTAATCTTAATATGTCCTATGACGCATTTAAGGATCTGGCAAATGCTCTCGGTATATCAGACGCTGATATTTCTCTGGGTGGACAGCTTGCCATAGCCTACGGTTCAAGAGGAGTCAAATCAGCTGCCGCACATTTTGAACCCGGTGCAAATGTCATCAATCTCACGAAAATGAACGGAGCAGGCTCATTAGGTCATGAATGGGGTCACGCACTGGATTTCTACATATCTCAAACAATGGGGTATTCGTCGATATTTGCCAGCGACAGAGCATTCAGCAAAGACAATATCATCTATGATGTAATGGACGCAATTAAATATACCGAGGACCATAAAAGAACAAAATATTTACAGGACGCTATGAAGCTTGACGCACTTCACTCAAAGGACGCACAAGGCTATTGGCAAAGCAATGTTGAGCTGTTTGCAAGAGCTTTTGCCTCATACGTGCATGACAAGCTGGGAGTATCGGACTATCTGGTGGGTCACTCCGAGGCGCAGTCTGCCGACGGAACGCATATATCACCTCAGGGCGAGGAACGAAAACGCATTAATCTTGAATTTGACCGGCTCATGAATAACCTCAAGGAGCGAAAGCTTCTGACGAAAAGGCTTGATAATGATCTTATGGAAAATGAAAAGCTTACTGTAAGCCGTTCCGATTTGGATAATAAAGACTTTGCTATTGATGACGGAGTACTCATCAAATATATCGGCACAGGAAGCGAAGTAACAATACCTGACGGTGTTACAAGTATCGGAACCGGAGCGTTTGAAGATTTCACAAGCCTTAAAAGCATAACAATTCCCGACAGCGTTACATATATCGGAAACAAAGCGTTTGAAAATTGCACAAGCCTTGAAAGAATAACGATACCCGACAGTGTTGAAAGTATAGACTTTAGGGCGTTTAGAGGATGCACAAACCTTACAAGCGTAACAATATCGAATAGTGTTACAAGTATTGAAGATTACGTGTTTGAAGAATGCACAAGTCTTACAAACGTAACAATACCCGACAGTGTTGAAAGTATTGGAAACGGAGCGTTTGCATTTTGCACAAGCCTTGAAAGTGTAACAATACCTGACAGCGTTATATATATCGGAGCGGGAGCATTTCAAGATTGCACAAGCCTTACAAACGTAACAATACCTGACGGTGTTACAAGTATCGGAAACGGAGCGTTTGCATTTTGCACAAGCCTTGAAAGTGTAATAATACCTGACAGTGTTGAAAGTATCGGACGCAGAGTGTTTGAAGGTACAAAATGGCTTGTAAATAGTCAGAAGCTTGAAACGGAACGTGACATTTCAGAACAAACAAAATTTACGGATACTGATATCAGAAATGTCAGAGCATCTGAATTGTCTCATAAAGCCGACAGTATACTTTCTGCAACTACAAATATACCAGATGAGATACGGGATAATGCAAAGAAAGCGCTTATCGTTAATCTTTACGGAGGTCCGGGTGCAGGAAAATCCACGACTGCGTTACAGCTCGTTGCAGAACTGAAGAAACATGGCTTACACGCAGAATATGTATCCGAAGTTGCAAAAGACCTTGTATATGCCAAAGCATTTGATAAACTGGACGGTTCTTTAGAAAATCAAACGCTGATCCTTACTGAGCAAAAAAATCGGCTTGATATGATCGCAGGAAATGTAGACGTGGCAATTACCGACTCGCCTCTTATGCTCAATACGGTGTATTTGTCAGAGCATAGCGAGGAGCACTTGTCATATGTGCTTTCACAATATAACGAGTATAACAACTTCAATATTTTCATTAGCCGTGATACCTCTGTTCCTTTTGAGAACGAGGAACGTATCCATAACCTTAAAGAAAGTATGGAAAAGGACGGCGAAATTCTTTCGCTGCTTGAAAGCAACAATATTGAGTTTGAAAGATTCGACAGAGATAATATAAGCAGAATTGCAGATGTGGTTTTGCAAAAGCTTGAAAAAGAAAAAAGCTTCTCACAGCAGGTTGATGATGTTCTTGAGGGAAAAGCTAATCGTTACAGTGATTTGAAAGTTTGCGACACTCCGCAGAAACTTATTGATGTTGGATGTGAACAACTTCCTATGCTGTTTACACAGAAGCATTTAAGGAATGCTGTAAAGCCTAAAAATCTAAAAGAGACTCATGGATTGAGTGTTGACCAGCTGAAAAAAATGCCCATAATGTTGAACGAACCTGTCATGATATATGATTCTTTATCGAGAAGCGACAGTCTTGTTGTTATTACCTCTGAGTTTGACAGTGAAAATAATCCTATAATTATAAGCGTGCAGCCTAACGGCTCGGGCAAATATAACTTAGAAAGGGTAAATACTAATTTTATTACCAGTATTTACGGACGAGAAAATTTTGTCAAGCATTTGGAAAGGGAGATTAAATCAGATAATTTGTTGTATGCAGACAAACAAAAAAGTCAAGAACTGTTCAGTGTGCTTGGACTACAATTCTCCAAGGGCTTAAACAATCTTGACTTTAATATTATTATACACCAAAGCCGCAATATTGTCAAGGGATTAAAAGAAAAAAATTTAAAGGTTAATGAAAAGGTTACTTTGACAGTAGATGAAAAAGATATTTTATTGTACGCCGAGAAAATTCGGCTAAATAAAGCTGAGGACGAACGATTTTCCGCTGCTCTTGATGAGCTGATCAATGGAGATATTCCTGTACATAAGGTGATTGATATTGGAAAAACGCCGAACGTTCTTAAAGTCATTGGCGTATCAGCTGAAAAATTAACAGTAAATCAAAGTGTTATAAAAAACAGTCTGAATGCAGAGGACGTTGTTTCTCACGGTCATACGAGCGGACACGGACTTACCGCAGATGTTATAAGGCAGCTGCCAAGTGCAATAAGAAGTCCAATTATGATATGCAGCGGAAGCAAAGTCGGAACATTAGTAGCTGTAACAGAATTAAAAGACAAAAACAATAAAAATGTAATAGCGTCAATCGCCATTAACATTTTACATGAAGGAACAGAAATAAGCAAGGTTACCAGCGTGTATGGGAAAAACAATATAAATAATACCATTGAACGCGGTGTTATTGCAGTAAACAAAGAAAAAGCAAGTCAATTAGGTTGGGATATAGAGGCTAATTCCTCACAATCCGCTTTAATTACTTGCTTTGATAACAGTATAGCATACACCGACAAAAATGTCAAGAGGGGGAACGAAAATTTCTGCAAAAGTGTCACAGTGACACAAGCAGAAAAAGCGGAGATCATTTCGTTCAGACGTTCGGGCAGAGGAAATCAGGCGAATGTCAGACAAGGAGACAAAAGCTGTTGGTGTGACGTTGAAAAAAGGAATAACGATTATTTCGTAAAATTAGACAGCGGCGACATGCAAAAGCTTGATGATAAACAGTTGTTCAAGCTGTATGAATTTATGAAAAACGGCTCTAGATCTGTCACAGCTAAGAAAAATACCGTTAAATCAGGCGGTCTTAAGCTGTGATATATGGGACTTAAAGGGGAAACCGCATTTGGTTTCCCCTTTAAATATAATTTTTCAGAAAGGTGGAATAATGATGAGAATTATTCAAAGTGTCAATGGAAAATGCTGTGAAGCGCTTTGGAGAGCAAAAAGTACAGCGGCAAAGACGGCGGGAACTGCGATAGGCATGTCAGCTTCAACAATTGCCGCTTACGCAGCCTCTGACGGAGCCGAAAGCTCCACAGGCGGCATTTGGAGCAGCATTGCTGCGTGGATCAACACCAATGCAGAGGGGCTTAAGATCGTGTGCTATGCGCTTATCGCACTTTGTGTTGTGGCAGCCGTTATTCTCATAGCCTTAAACGGTTCTCAGGGACTGTCTAAGGTGAAGAACTGGCTTATAGGTCTGGCAGTGGCTGTTCTGATCCTTGTTTTTGGTCAGTCATTTATCGACTCTATATCAACGATCGGAGTCTGAAACGGAACGCACCTTGTGTGCGTTCGGAAGAATATAGGAAAATATATTTTTCCCGATGCACACAAAGGACGCCGCACAAATTATCATCAAGGAGGAGAACAGGAAAAATGATGAAAACATTAAAAAACAAAAAAGGGAGAATACAATTTTTCCTTATAGCCTTAACGGTATACATAGTCTGTGGAGCAATACCGGTATTCGCGGACAATTCCGGTACATATTCAGGAGTTCCTAAAAATGTTTTGGATATGATCAAGAAAAAATCTTTGATAGGAAATTTTTTAAGAAATATATGCTGGAAGATCCTTACCTTTTTAGCGGATGTGGCGGACAGTATAGATGAAACTATAAACAAATTGCTTAAGCTTAACCTTTATGATTATTTGTCGGACGCATTCAGCCTTTCCTCAATGTGGACGTTAATAATAGCTCTTTTTAGTATTGCAATGATCATAGGCGTTATGATAATGATAATATATCACGATAAAATACATGTATCCGATTTTCTTATGAATTTGATGGTATCGTGTATTTTGCTTATTGCGCTCCCCACCTTTATATCCGCCTGCAATACGCTGAGAACAAGAAGTATTAAAACGGTTCAGACGGTGGAGATACAGGACGGCTATAACGATACGGTTGTGGATAAGGACGGCATCGTATATAAAAGCACATTGGGCAGCGATCTGCTAGGTCAGGGTGTTTATGACGTTTACAACTCAGTTCTGAACAAGGAAAAGACTACCTTTACCGAGTCGGCAGGCTCGTCGGCATTAATAAACAGTATAAACATAAATCAGATAATTAATCAGGACGCAGAGCAGCCATGGACAATGTATGAGATCACAAATTCCTCGGAACAAATCCCTGCGCAGAAGAAATATTCAGAGCTTACCACAGCTAATATGATGGAGCTTCTGGGTTTGAGTGCAGAATATTCACTGCTTAACAGCGACGACAAATTTATAGTCATAGCAGACTATTCAAGCAACAAAGGAGATGTTTCATACGATGTTCACGCCGGAGGAGATTATCCTTACGGATATGCTCTGACCGATGAGGATTATGATGTAATATCTTCCGCGCAGCTCGGTTCGGCAGCGCCTACCTCGGTGCGAATAGGCGATCTGTATTTTGCCGACGGCTCGAGATATGAAAGGGTAACAAGCTATGAGAGGTATGTAATAGATTTGATTGCTAACAGCGAACCCGTACGGGATGCAGGATTGACGCAGGCAGTAGGATCGTCGGCAAGAACGGTAGAGGACGCATTAGAAATTATCAAGCCTACAGTTATAAAGGAGCTTAACATTAAAAGCAATGAAAATATTGCCATGAGTCAAGAGCCGTATGCAGGAGCAGGCTACGGAGATAAAAAGCTTATGACAGCAGAGGATTATGATGATCTGAACAAGGTCGCACAATGGCTTGAGATCAGTTTCGTCTCAGGCAACTTTGAGGGTAATCTATATTATTATCATATAGATTTTCTGTACACCTTATTCCTGCTTTTAGCGGTTTGCATCTGTCTTTTGTACGCTGCTTTCAAGATCGGCACAACGCTGTTTGAGATAATGTTCAACCAGCTTATCACGCCCTTTATAATCGTGACAGATCTTCACGGCAGCGGGCGGACAAAAAAAGCTATACAAAACTTTTTGCTGTCTATTGTAATATTAATGATCATAGTTTTGATGCTCAGAGTGTATATAGCTGTCATATGGGGAGTTAAGGCGTCTGAGTACGGCGACAGCTTTGCGCTTATGATTGTAATAATAGTTTCAGGAGCAAAATTTGTTATAGACGGACCGGAAATACTTACAAAGCTCTTTGGCATAGACGCAGGAACAAAGTCCATAGCAGGAACTATGATGACTGTTAATCAAGCAATGCAAATGGGCGGCTATGCAGCAAGGGGTCTGACCCATATAGGCGGATCGGTTGCAAAGCATACTGTAAGCAGTGCGTCAGGAGCTGTAAAAGGTTTTGCCGGCGGAGTATACGGCGGCATAAAAGGCGGAGATACCGTTCCCGGAAAGATAGGAAAATCTATAGGCGGAGCGTCAGCTGGCGCTGTTGTCGGCGCTGTCGGCGGTGCATTTGGACATACTAACGCAGGTGCGAAAGCAGGCTATGCAGCAGCAAATCCAAGCACGATAAAAAACTCATTAAGCAACACAAAAGATAATGCAAAAGATAAAATTGATAAAATTGTTTCCGGTATCAAAGAGTCCGTAGGCGAGGGCTTTTCAGCAGGCGGCTCAGGTAATGCCGTAAGAGGTGCAGACGGCACAAATGGCGTTAATGGCATGAATGGTGCAAAGGGTGACAGAGGAGTACAGGGAGCGACAGGAAAGGACGGTTCTAACGGAAATGAGAGAGCTGAAACAGGTTCGGGCTTTGACGCTCCAAAGGACGCTTCACAAATCGGATCCGCTGAAAAAGGCGCACCGTCAGGCTCAGACTTTAGCTTGGCAGACCGTAAAAACAATAACAATAATGCCGGCAAGGGCTTTAATAAGGAGGACTAAAGCATGGGAGTAGTACCTAAAAAAACAAAGGCGGAGCAGCGGATCATGCGGCATATAAGCGTGACAAAGGTTGTAGGCTTTATAATCACTCTGGCATTTGCAAAGCTGCTAAGCGATATGTTTGTTTATTCAAGCGTGAGGATCTTATTTATAATTTTCTGCTCGGTGGAATTTTTTATTGTTACGTCGGACAGTCCGTCAGACCCAACTAAAAAATTTTATGCAGGCTGGCTTGATTGGATAGGCTTTATCCTATCGGGCAAGAAAAAATTTGTTAAGAAAGAAGAGGTAAGAGATGAAACTTTTATCGAAAGTGAAAAATAAGGAGGCTGTCCATAGGGAGCATAGCATGGGCAAGGGCTTTAGGCTTGATAAAAAGCCGCAGAATAAAGTCAGCTCCGGAACAAAGGAGCTGACCTCTAGGTTGTCCTTTGATACATTGGAAAATGGCATTTTACAGCTTACCGTCAACAAAAAAAGAGTATATGTTGGCGTTCTCAGCATAACGGGAATGGATATCGAGGGACTCAGAGAAAGCGAACGGTATACAACAGCTTTGCCAGAGCGTCGCTCTCTCTGAAGATACCCCATAAATATTATTTCACATATAAAACGCCCTCTCTTTCAAACAATAAAAGCTATGTGGAATATAAAAAGGAGAGGAGCATAAACAGGTATGCGGAGTTTATGCTCGATGAGCAGTATAAGCTTCTCGATAGGCTTGAAAGGGAGCATTACGACAAGACGGCTTATCTTTTTCTGTACGGAGATGATGTACGCTCCGTCGAGGAGTGCGCTTTAAAATATATTAATGAAATGCAGGACGTTACTGTTTCAAGATGCGGCAATTCCGAGGTGGAGGAGATATACCGCAGAATAATTTCTCTGGGCGGCAGCAGTTCCGCTGTGCCGAAATATGCGGCGCTTAACAGCAGAATAATTCCTCCTGAAATAGAATTTCATCAGAATTATTACAAGGTCGGTGACAAGTACGCTCAGACCGTTGTGGTGTATGACTATCCGGCAAGCATTCCCGATCTTCTCATCAAGGATATTTGCAGAAAATACAATGATAATGTGATCCTTGAGGTGTGCAGAAAGGACGAGAGCAGGGTCTTGACAGACATATCAAATTCTCTCAGCGAACTTGAGTCCAGAGGAGATATTGTACAGGCTGCAAGTGAAAGGATCGATACTCAGATAGAGTATGAAAAGCTGAATATGGTATATAACAACATAAAAAACGGCAATGAGCAGATATGCTTTGTGACCCTAAGGATCCTAGTAAGCGATACGGATAAGGACGAGGTGCTTAAACGCTCACAGAGCATAATTGACGATCTTAAGCTTATGGGATTATCCGCATATATACCGGTAAATTTAATGTTTTCGGAATTTTTGTCTACCATAGCAAGCGGTGTAAATGCCATAGAAACACCTTTCCCCGTATACGATACTCTTGCGCCGCAGTTCCCATTTTATCATCAGCAGCATTTAGATAAGACAGGCTTTTTCTGGGGCTTTACCAAAACGGGAGGTCTTGCTGTGATCGATACATTTTTGCGTACACGGGTAAGAAATTCCTTTGATATGCTTGCAATAGGCGTAAAGGGAGGAGGAAAATCCGTAACTCTGAAAGCCCTTTTGGAGGATCAGCTGCTGATGGGGAACAAGGCTCTGGTGATGGATATTGAAAATGAATATTATCATCTGGCTGAGGTATATGACGGTCAGGTCATAAAGATGAACAGCAATTCAAGGATCAATCCCCTGCAGATCATGCGTGCTATGGACGCCGAGGCTGAGGATGATGTGTCCGCTGAGGACGAAAACAAAAAGAACTTTACAGTTGAAATTTCACGTATACGAACCTTTATGAAAACATATCTGCCGGAGATACAAATGTATACTCTGGAGGTGTTTATGGATCTGGTGGTAGATGTTCTTGCGGAAAAAGGAATTTCCCCCGAAACCGATGTAAAACTGCTGCCGCCGGAAGCCTTTCCTACCTTTTCTGATGTTCTCAGAAAGCTTCAGGACAGCCTTAAAAATACTGAAGCTTTAGCTGAAAAAATGTTTGTCGCATACAGCGAGCTTGAAATTTATTTAAAACAGCTCACAGGAAACGGAGCTTACGCCGGTATGTTTGACGGTGCAACAAACGTAGATGTAAGCGGCAGAAGGCTTGTTGTATTTAATGTAAAGGCTTTATCGGAAATGGCTGAAAACGTGTATAATGCACAGCTTTTTAACATTCTCTCCATTATGTGGAGCGAGGTGTGCAAAAACCAAAAGCGTAATGATAATCTTGTAAATCCATGGGACAGGAGCGGCGTAGTGTGTCTCATAGACGAGGCTCACCGCTTTATTTCCACAAAATATCCTCAGGTAACACAGTTTATTTTAAATTTAGTAAGACGTTCAAGAAAGTACATTTCCGGACTTTGGTTTGCAACACAAAGCATACTTGATTTTGTACCCGGCGGAGATCTTTCAGCTGCTAACGATATAAAAATAATCTTCTCTCTTGTACAGTACAAGCTCATTTTAAAACAGTCCTCAGAGGGCGGAGGACTAAGCTTGCTGTCTCAAATGATACCGCAGTTTACCGAGACAGAGCTTCACAGCACAACGGCATTTATACCGGGAGAGATGCTGATCTCCTTAGGTTCAGGACGCAATCGTCTGCATATATGTAAGCAATGCACTCAAAAACAACTGCTGTATATGGGCAATAACGATGACAGGATTGAAATAATACATAACTGCTTTGAGCATTTTTACAACGAATATTCAAAGCAGGAATATGCCCTTATGCTAAGGAAAACGGACATAAATTATTTCAGAAAGGTATTCACGGAGGAGACTTATTCATACCTTAATTTAACTCCGCTTATCAGCCGATATTTAGACGGTGTTATTAATACTTTGGTAGATAATCTCATCAAGGAGCTTCTTATACTCAGCGAAAGGAGGGCTGATTAATGAAGGTACTTTCTCCTAAAAAAAGCAACAAAATATATGCCGTGTTTACCTTTTTTTCGATATGTATTTTTGTGCTTTTCTTTTCATCCAATGCGATCGCCAATGCAGGATCACCCGGTGTAAGCAGCTTGTATAATGAAATATTCCGTCTGAACGATTACAGTGTTAAGGTAACAAACGCCTCCTATTACGATAAGACCGTAGAAATAACGCTCAAATGCAAGCTTATGAACAGCTATTCCTCACAGCTTTATCCCGAGGTAACAAAGGTCACCTTTGACGGTTTGCCGGAGGAATATCAGTTTAAAACAGGCGAAAAAGTTGATGACTATTCACAGTATGTGACGGTCTCAGAACCTCCTGCAAGCTTTAATTATATAAAGATAGTTGTATCCTCCGCTATGCCTGATACAGTGGTGGAGGACAGCTATAACGAATTTGGCGAGCTCATACCGGGCTATACCAAAGAGGGAAAGGTGCATTTTAACACGGTGACGATCGACAAAAGAGATATGTCGGACAAGCGTATCGAGATCGTTCCTGCTCATCAGGATGAAAGCGCAGCCGACGAATTTGATACAATAACATATTCGTCTACCGTCGTTTCAAGTTCTCTTGCTCATAAGGAAACAGCAGCGTCAACGACTGCCGCAAAAGCAGTCACAAAGAAGACGGAGCAGGAAAACGAGCCTGCTTATGTTTCCGATAAGACAACAGAAGCCCCTCCGGAGGATCACGGAGATCAGTCTGCATTTGTTCCAGGAGATACTCCGAATACTTCGCTAAACGATCATAACGGAGAGACGGCATATGTTCCGGATCAGGACTACACACCGCCGCAAAACCAAGGCGGAGAGGCGGCTTATGTGCCTGACGCAGAGCCTGTAAGCGCCAATCCTATCCAGACGGGACAAGCTGTTATGAAAACAACTACGACCGCAAAGCAAACCGCTCCCGAGGTCGTTCACTGCACAGGAATAAGGCTTGTGACAGACTTTGAAAACAATAATATCAAGCTGAAAACAGGCGAAACGTCAACGGTAAAAGCGGAAATAACGCCGGAAAATGCGTCCGATAAAAGCGTTGTATGGACTTCAAACCGAGAAGATATTGCGTCCGTAGACGCAGACGGACGAATCACAGCGAGGTCAACAGGCAAGGCGATCATAACCGCAAAAACGAGTGACGGCAATCTGACAGCCAGCTGTATGGTAACAGTAGGGTGAGGTAAAGTTTATGAATAATGATGAAAATATCCTGTTTGAATATCCGATGAAAAGTGATCGAAAGGAGTTTAAGGAGCAGCTTGAAAGTCAAAGGAAGCTTGTAAAAAGACTGAGAGCAGGCGCGTTTGTAGGCTTACTTTTAGCTTTGAGTTTTTATCTTTTGTCGGCAGTCCTGCCCGAATCGTCATCTGTATTTTTTGTTTTGACAGTAATATTTCTCGTGCTCTCTTTTATAATTCTGAAAGTAGTTCTAAGGACAGACGCACACATATTGATGATCTCGGCGAGCGACAAGGCAGTTGAGCTTGATTACTTTATCAACGCCGAAAGCACAAGCCTTATGCTTTTCTATGACAGTATAGACAGCATAAGCTTTGCGGATAAAAGCTTCAGGGTCGTAAGCATAGCTTATTTAAACGACAGTCAAAGGCTCTGCTTTGCTTCTTACAAGCTTAATGAATACTCATATGAGCAAGGCTTTTTTCTTTACATTATTGCAAAAATAATACCCGAAAAATGCCTTTTTGACACACGCAAAATCGCTGAAAAATACGGCTTTGAGTATCAGTATTTTAATCATATACAAAACAAAAGATGATAGAAAGGAAAAGAAAAAGTGGATATTTTTTTACGAAATCTAGCACCTGAAACAGTTGAAAAAATTGACGGACTTGCAAGAAAGGAAGGACTTTCAAGGAACGCATTGCTGATAAAAATCATTGAAATGTATGTCTCCTGTAACGAAAAAGTTATAGCAAAATATCTTCCGCCGATCGTCAGAAGTCTGGTAACAGATGAGCTTGAAAGGCTGGAGTTAAGCTCAAATTCCGCTTTGAATAACATCTATTTATCGTCAAAAAAGCTGCTGGAAACCGCAAACAAAATTAACAATATTCTTGCGCCTGCAATGGAAAATGAGGTCAAAAAAAGCGATAATTTTGACGATTTGACAGCCATTTTAAACCGCCTTGACACAATTTATTAACAAAGTCGTTCACACAATATCCGAAAGTTCTCAACAATCGTTCATTTTCCCGAAACAAGTGTATAGACGGTGTATATCTCAAACCAATATTTAGCAATAAATTTCTATACCCCGTCTATACAACTGTAAAAGATTTCAAAAAACGTATAGACGGTATATATATTCTGGAAAATCCAGTCAATTTTTGTCTATATCCTGTATATATACGTATTGACGGTGTATAGACAAAAAAAGTGAATGATATTACTTTTTTAGTCTTAAAGCTCGGTACTACCGAGCTTTCCAAACGGCGTGATATCACGCCTTTATGCTCATTACGACCCTCTGAGTTCTGAGGTTGTAATGAAAAAAATGTACCTTACAAAAAACAAAATCAAATCACGGAGGTAAAATAAAATGAAAAATCAAAGAACCAACGTAAGTAAAATGTTCTCGCTGTCACATGACACCGCAAAAAAATTTGACGAGTTAATGTCAGCCTCAAATCACAGAACAAGATCGGATCTAATTGAAAGCCTGATCGAAAATGAATACAACAAATTAAACAATGATACATCGCTTGATGATATATACGAACTGCTTCGTAAACTTACGGCGGCTGTCAGCAGTCTTGAGATGACGGCGTATCAGAACAGGGATATGCTTAACAGCCTGTGCTATCTGTACGACGTGCCGGCTCTCAGGTCGGCAGAGGACGAGCCGCATCACATTGTAAAGAAGTCTGCGGAGAAATACAGGGCTAAGATACACGCCATATCTCTGCAAAAGGCTACGGACAAGCTTGCGGGCAAATAAGGGAATAGGGAGGAGGCGCTATGCACCCAAGTATAATTTTCAGAAATAAATTTGTATACGATTGGAACATCAAAGGCGATGAAAACTTTTCGGGCGGCGACTTTATCGACTATATGCTGAGACCTGAAGCTTTTAACGCCGATCTGCACCGTCATACATCGGATCAGTTTTACGGCTTTGAGGAATTTATGGACGGCGAGGAAATATCCGACGGACTTTTCAGCAGCGACTGCGATCTGATGAATAAGGCTCAGATCAATAAAATAAGAGAGCATGAAAGACGATCCAGGGAAAACGGCTGCCCTAAATACATTGGCGTTATGAGCTTTGATAATAATTATCTCAGGGCAAATAACATACTGGTGGGCAAGCATCTTAACGTACAAAAGCTTAAGGAGGTTTCCCGAAAGGGTATGAACGCTCTTATCGAAACCTCGGACAAGCTGGAGGCTGACAACTGCTACTGGGTAGCGTCTATCCACACCAACGCAAAACACATTCATGTGCATTATCAGCTTCTGGAGTATGAACGGATAAACGACAGAAAAAAGCTTGACGTGATAAACAAGGATAAAATAGAGATCAAGGCATTCAGAAAGCTTAAATCGACTGTTATGTATGGGATAGACCATGACAAAACTACTGAGCTTTTAACAAACTTTGAACGTGATGTACTGAAAAAAAACATTGCATACAGCTTTGCAAGCTCCATAGCTCAGGTTGAAGATCTCATAAAGAAACTTCCGGAAAACAGAGGCTGGCAATATGGAAGATTTAGTAAGAGTAGGCAAAATCAGATCGACAGCTTTGTAAGGAACTTGATCCGCTCTGACGAAACGCTCAACGCCGACTTTACAGAGTACATACGTCAGCTTGACGAGGCTTCGCTGCTATTTAAGCGGAGGTATGGAAAAAGATCGCACTGGGCTGAATACAAAACAAACCGTCTGCATGGCTGGAAGCGCGAAGACGGTAAGTATGAGCCTGGATTTTACAACAGAGTCGGCAACGCGCTGCTGAAACTGTGCAAGGAGTACCGAAAAACGGGAGAGATAGATATGTCAAAACTTGCCGCGCCCAATGAATTTATCAAGCAGGACATAATTGACAGCCATGTAGGTGCAAATGAAAAGCTTTTGCCCAATGAGGACAGCTTTGACGAAAAAAGCGCCAATCTGTCTGATATTGAAAAAGAAATTGGCGCACCTATAGATATTACATTGCAGATGCTTGATGATCAAGGGAATGAAATAGATTTTGAAAATGAAAGCTATGAATATTCTGACCTTAGTGAAATTGGGGATTATGATATTAATAATTTTGAAATGTCAGCTGATAGTGAAAATTGTAAAAGTAATAATTTTCCAAACACTAGTGATCCCCATCTGTCTGATAGTAAAATTGGTTTTGCTGAGCCACTGGATAATGGTGATAATCAAACACAATGTAAGGATTTTAAAAATAGCGCCAATCTGTCTAAAGAAAAAGAATTTACACTTAGAATTGAGTGGAATAATAATTACAAACTAGCATTGGCATATATGTATGGAGATGAAGACAAAAAGATTGAAAAGGATTTAAATAATGCAAAGGAGATACTATTATCTGAGAATGATAACGGAAATCTTCTTGCCACATTTGACCTAGGCAAAATTTATTCAGATAAACTT
>CAYNPW010000061.1:0-13857 GCA_964399215.1 uncultured Ruminococcus sp.
TTTAGAAATTTTAGCGTTTATATTCTTCCCTAAAAACTTTTCAACATTCTCAGCAAACAGTTCTTCGCTGTCTGTACAGTAAAGCTCCAGAGAACCCATTTCTTCTCTGTCTGCCAGCTGATCGTTATATGTCATTGTTTTAAGCGCATACTTTGCAAGCTCCGCCCCTGAGGATATCAGCTTGACGCCGTTACCCATGATATTTGATATGACCTCTGTCAAATGAGGATAATGAGTACAGCCGAGAATAAGCGTATCAACCTTTTCCCGTTTCATACATTCAAGATACTCCTCTGCAAAAAATACGGCAGGAGGGCAATCGGGCGATGTATATCCATTTTCGACCAATGGTACAAACATAGGGCAAGACTTACCGATAACCTTTACATCAGGAGAAATACCTTTTATTACCTTTCCATAGCTGCCGCTCTTTATTGTTGCGCCTGTTGCAATTATTCCAATGCGATTGTTTCTGGTGGCAGCACAAGCAGCGTGAACCGTAGGCTGAACTACTCCGCTGACTTCAATTTTATTGTTATGCTCCACATGAGCAAGCATTGAAGAAACTGTACCGCAGGCAACCAAAATCATTTTTACATTATGCTGTTCGAGAAACGCTATATCCTGTTTTGCATACTTTATAATGGTCTCTTTACTGCGCGTACCATAAGGAACTCTTGCCGTATCCCCCAGATATACGATATTCTCATGAGGCATTAATTTCATTATTTCCTCAACGCAGGTCAAACCGCCCACGCCCGAATCAAATACTCCTATTGAGGCGTTATTCATAATCTACTCCCGCCCTTTCAAGAGCAAGTCTGATAAGTCTGTCCTCCTGCTCCTCAGGAGACATGCCGCCGTACTGCATTAACTGAGGATACATACTTATAGGCGTATGACCAGGCAGGGTGTTTATTTCGTTAAGAATTATACTTCCGTCTTTGCAAAGGAAAAAGTCCACTCTTGCAAGTCCGGAACAGCCCATTGCTTTGTATCCGGCAACTGCAGTTTTTCTGATCTGTTCTATATTTTCATCGCTCATTCTTGCAGGAATGACAGTTTTGGACTCGGCGTTGTTATACTTTGCGTCATAATCATAAAGCTCACCGTTTGCGGAGCATACCTCACCGATAGTTGAAGCAAAAGGCTCGTCATTTCCCATAACAGCGCACTCGCACTCCATACCGTCGATTCCCTCTTCTACCACAACTTTTTTATCATGAGTAAATGCCGACTTTATTCCCGTTTTAAGCTCCTCAAGATTTCTAACCTTGGAAACTCCTACGGATGAACCGCAGTTTGCAGGCTTAACAAACATAGGATATGTAAGCTTTTCCTCCATTTCAGAGCACTTTTCGTCAAGGTTGGGCATTTCCGACAGTATCATAGATACCCATTTAGCCGTTCTGATGCCGTGAGCCTCCAAAATTGTGTGAGTAATGTCCTTATCCATACAGTTGGCGGAGGAGATAAGATCACAGCCCACAAAAGGTATTTCCGCCATTTCAAATATTCCCTGAATAGTACCGTCCTCACCGTTTTTGCCGTGAAGCACAGGGAAAATAACGTCGATCTTAACGTGTCTGCATTCGCCGTCCGCACCTATTGCCACAAAGCCCTTGTCCACAGGATCGGGACTAAGGATACAAGGAACGTTGTCGGGATGCTTCTCCCATTTACCGTTAAGAATATCCTCAACATCTCCGATATACTTCAGCCAGTGACCTTTCTTAGTGATGCCGATACATACAATATCATATTTATCCTTTGGAATGCTCTTTATAATGTGCGCGGCGGACACAACAGAAACGTCATGCTCGTTGGATTTTCCGCCGAAAATAACCGCTACTCGAATTTTAGACATAAACCTCGTCCTTTCGATTGATTTAAAAAAACGCTAATGTACATTATATCATATATTTATGATAATTGCAAATAATTATTTTACAAAATCATAAATTTACTCAGAATTTATTTGTTATCTTTGCATAAGCGACACGTTCCGTAAGCGCAGACTTCCTCAAATTTCAAAGGCCCGCCGAAAATATCAAGTGCGCTTCCGACAGTAAAATCAATCCTGCTGTTTCCCAGAGTTCTGAGCTTATCCAGATCCTCAAATGAGGATATCCCTCCTGCATAGGTAGAGGGAATTTCAGTGCTGTTTCCCATAAGTTCAGCCAGCCTTTCCTCAATACCGCTCGCTTTACCCTCAACGTCGACTGCATGGATAAGAAACTCATCGCAGCAGGACGAAAACATATCCAACGACCTTTCATCAAGCTTAATATCGGTAAATTTCTGCCAACGATCCGTAACGATATAGTATTCTCCTTCACGCTTGCGGCAGGACAGATCAAGCACCAGTCTGTTCCTTCCCACAGCTTTTATGAGCCTGTCCAGATTGTCAAAATTCACTGTACCGTTTTTAAAAACAAAACTCGTTACTATAACGTGGGACGCTCCCCTGTCAAGAAAGCTCTTGGCGTTTTCATCATTGATACCGCCGCCTATCTGAAGTCCGCCCTCAAACGCTGAGAGCGCAGAGTATGCTTGTTCAACATCTTTATTATAATATTCGCTGGAACTTGGATTCAGTATAATTATATGTCCGCCGCTGAGTCCTTTAGACTTATAAAGCTCTCCGTAATATGCGCCGTTATATTCCGACACGAAATTATCGACAGCGTAATCACCCTTGTCTGCGAGACTGCCTCCCACTATCTGCTTTACCGAACCGTTGTGTATATCTATACATGGTCTGAATTTCATCTATATGCCTCATTTCTGTAAATTACTGCTTCCTCATTAATATCTCCAGCACTGCCCTGTCGCCGTATGCGGCTCTGCGGCAGTATACTGCAATACCTTTGTGAACGTCTGCAAAATCATCGGTGACTTTTTTCAGATCCTTACTGAGATAATCGGCAGGCAAAGCGTAGTTTATCTCATCTGTTCTGTCAAGCTTGATATTCATACTATCATCAAACTCAAAATAAACACTGTCGTTTCCTGCCTCAAGCTGGTCTTCCATGGCCTGAGTTACTTCCTCCCAGCTTGAAACGCTGTGAAGATTATGGGCTATATATGAGTTTTCAAAGCTGTTCGCCTCAGGATATCCGGTAGTATCCCACACATGCCGTTCTGCCATTATATCGTAGGTAACGTTAAAATACGAATGACGGGTAGGTCTGTTATTCTTATCTGGAACAGGATCATCCCATGTTACGTCAACATAGTACCATTCGCCTTCTATCTCAACCATGTTCCATGCGTGTTCTTCATTGTCGGCGTCCCCTGCTTTAATAGATTTGCATGGTATTTCCAGCATATCCATAAACATCTGAAAGGTCGTAGTATATCCGGAGCATATCGCCTTGCCCTCGATCAATGCGCCGTAAGGGTTTTCTGCGTTTTCACCGTGACCGCCCAAAACCGTAAGCAATCCCTCATCGTATTCACAGTTTGTTACCAGGTAATCGTGAATTGCAAGTTCCTTTTCGTAATCCGTCATTTCTTCCGATATCTCATCAACAATAATTTGAACGGCTTTATTGTAGATCGAAAGCTGAAATTCATCCAGTTCGGATATATCCCCTGTCAGATACGCTTGTGAGACAAAAGACGTATCATATAAATTCTCACTATCATTTTCTGTGCTTGAATGAGATTTCTCAGAAATGCTGTTTTTATTAACGTAGGCTTTATTCTCCTTGATTTCAGGAACTTTATAAAGTATAAAATACACTGAACAGCATATCGCACAAACAGAAATCACAGCAATACTTACGTCGCGTATTATTGATTTGACATTCAAAAGCTCATCTCCCATGTTCATCGCTGAATATACTTTATATTATATAATACACAGACAGTATTGTCAAGATAAAACATTTAAAGTAAACTTGTTCTTATAAACAATGAATATTATGCAGTCAAATCCTTCATTTTTACATTATAATTATTTGATTAATCAATTATTTACATATCAAATTGCAATTTACTTGACAAAAGGCGTTATTTAGTATAAAATATAATTATAAGATTACCAAAGAAAGGATTGTTTATCTATGGGACTTACTTTAACTGAAAAGATCCTTAAAGCTCACGTTGTTGACGGAGAGTTCGTTAAGGGAAATGAAATCGGTATCCGTATTGACCAGACTTTAACTCAGGACGCTACTGGCACAATGGCTTATCTTGAATATGAGGCTATGGGAGTTCCCCGAGTAAAGACGGAGAAGTCCGTTGCTTATATCGACCATAACACGCTGCAATCAGGCTTTGAAAACGCAGACGATCACCGTTTTATCGGTTCTGTCTGTAAAAAGCACGGCATTTACTTTTCAAGACCCGGCAACGGTATCTGTCACCAGGTGCACTTAGAACGTTTCGGCATTCCCGGCAAGACCCTCATCGGCTCTGACAGCCACACTCCCACAGGCGGAGGTATCGGTATGATCGCTATCGGCGCAGGCGGACTTGATGTTGCTGTTGCTATGGGCGGCGGAGCTTATTATATTACATATCCTAAGATCGTTAAGGTCAACCTTACCGGCAAGCTGTCTCCATGGGTTTCCGCAAAGGACGTTATCCTTGAGGTCCTCAGAAGAATGTCTGTCAAGGGCGGCGTAGGAAAAGTCATCGAGTATTGCGGAGAGGGCGTAAAGACACTTACCGTTCCAGAGAGAGCGACTATCACAAATATGGGCGCTGAGCTTGGCGCGACCACATCTATCTTCCCGTCGGACGAAAATACTCTTGCTTTCCTTAAAGCGCAGGACAGAGCGGACGTATGGACAGAGCTTAAAGCAGATGACGACGCAGAGTACGACGAGATAATCGACATCAACCTGTCAGAGCTTGTTCCTATGGCTGCTTGTCCTCATTCCCCCGACAACATAAAAACCTGCGCAGAGCTTGGAGAAATGAAGATCGATCAGGTATGTATCGGTTCATGCACAAACTCTTCATATGTTGATATGATGAAGGTTGCGCATATTCTCAAGGGAAAGACTGTTCACCCTGACGTTTCCCTTGCTATCGCTCCCGGCTCTAAGCAGGTACTTAATATGCTTGCACAGAACGGCGCGCTTGCAGATATGATCGCGGCAGGCGCAAGAATTCTTGAATCAGCATGCGGACCTTGTATCGGTATGGGTCAGGCTCCTAATTCAAAGGGTATATCTCTTAGAACCTTTAACAGAAACTTCCTCGGACGTTCGGGAACAAAGGACGGTCAGATCTATCTCGTATCCCCGGAGCTTGCTGCTGCTTCCGCTCTCGCCGGAGTACTGACAGATCCGAGGACTCTCGGCGATATGCCTGAGATCAAGGTTCCCAAGCATTTTGAGATCAACGACAATATGGTAGTGTCTCCCGTTGACGAAGCAGATATGGACAGCGTTGAGGTTCTCAGAGGACCTAACATCAAGCCGTATCCTGAAACTGCTCCGCTGGTTGAGGATATTGAATGTCAGGTATCACTCAAAGTAGGCGATAACATTACTACAGACCACATCATGCCTGCGGGAGCAAAGATACTTCCTCTGCGTTCAAATATCCCTGCTATTTCACAGCATTGCTTTACAGTATGCGACGAGGATTTCCCGAGGCGTGCTAAAAATATGGGCAAGTCCATTATCGTAGGCGGTTCTAACTACGGTCAGGGTTCTTCAAGAGAGCACGCTGCGCTTGCTCCTCTGTATCTCGGAATTAAGGCTGTACTGGTCAAGTCCTTTGCAAGAATTCACAGAGCAAACCTTATCAACGCAGGTATTCTTCCTCTTACATTCGTAAATGAGGACGACTATGAAAAGATAAATCAGGGCGATGAGATCGTTCTTGCAAATGTACGCGCTGACATTGAGGCTGACAAGACAGAGCTTACCGTTGTAAACAAGACTACAGGCACTGAGATACCTGTTCTCTGCGAGCTTACAGGCAGAACAAAGGATATTATCCTTGCGGGCGGTCTGCTGGATTATACGAGAGAACAGCTTTCAAAGTAAGCTATAACGTTTTAACTGCTTAAAATTATAGGGGTATAGGGGTAAAATGGGTTTAAAACATATCTTACAGGAATTTATTTCGGAAATGGTACAGCCTTATGACAAAACGCCCGATAACTGGCGTGATCTTAACGGGCAGGATAGATTTGATTACAACTACGATTACTATAGCGACGATCGTTACAGCAGATACGGCGGAATTTCCTTTATGGCAATATTACCGCAGATAGCGGGATTTCTATTGGGCTGTGCTATTGCCAAAATAACTGACGGAGATGTAATTGACTATATTGTATGGGGCATTGTATTTATGTTCATTATCGGGGTACTGAAAAGCAACGGTTACGACGGTTATCCGCTTATGCAGGCGATACGAATGAATATTGTTATGACGGTTATCATTTGCACTGTTTTAAGCGTATTCTGGCTGATCTACGGAAATGTCTGACCTTAACATTCAGTTAACTGCATTGCTTTTTGGGAGTTTTTTTATTTTTCGGAAAGTTCCTTTACCGTAAGAAGCAGCAAGACAGAAAAGTCTGATACTGTTTTATACAAGGATATAACAAGGTTTAGCATAACGGCGGACTATTGTTTTATTGATTTTATCCGTAAATCACAAAAGAGATCACTCATATCAAAGCCCGTGACAGCCGTTATGGAACGCAGCAGATTTACGGTCGGCACAGACGGGGATTTCCGCAAATTCATGAAAGAAAAGCTCGGAGAAAAATACGCTGAGAGCAACTATCAGTCTTTGCAATATATGTAACAGATTTAACAGGTAAAATACCTGTTGGAAATATAATAACAGGAGGAATTGTAAAATGGCAAAAATTCAGATGAAAACGCCGCTGGTCGAAATGGACGGCGACGAGATGACCAGAATTATCTGGCAGGAGATCAAGGATATTCTTATCACTCCATATGTAGATCTCAAAACTGAGTACTACGACTTGGGTCTTGTACACAGAAATGAAACTAACGATCAGGTAACAGTGGACTCCGCAAATGCAACAAAGAAGTACGGTGTTGCTGTAAAATGCGCTACTATCACTCCGAATGCTGCAAGAATGCCTGAGTATAACCTCAAGGAAATGTGGAAATCCCCTAACGGAACTATCAGAGCTATGCTCGACGGTACTGTTTTCAGAACTCCTATTCTTGTAAAGGGTATTACTCCTTATATTCCTACCTGGACAAAGCCTATCACTATTGCAAGACACGCTTACGGCGACGTTTATAAGAATGTGGAAATCAAATGCCCTGAAGGCTCAAAGGCTGAGCTTGTCTGCACAGACAAGGACGGAAATGTAACAAAGGAAACTATCTATAACTTTGAGTGTGACGGCATTATTCAGGGACAGCACAATAAGTCTACTTCTATTGCGTCTTTCGCAAGAGCCTGCTTTAATTTTGCGCTGGACAAAAAGCAGGACATATGGTTCGCTACAAAGGACACGATCTCCAAGAAGTACGACCATACATTTAAAGATATTTTCCAGGAAATTTACGACGCTGAATACAAGGAGAAGTTTGAAGCGGCGGGTATTGAGTATTTCTACACTCTTATCGACGACGCCGTTGCAAGAGTTATACGCTCCAACGGCGGATATATCTGGGCTTGCAAGAACTATGACGGAGATGTAATGAGCGATATGGTATCTTCCGCTTTTGGTTCTCTGGCAATGATGACTTCTGTATTGGTATCTCCGCAGGGATATTATGAATATGAAGCAGCTCACGGAACGGTACAAAGACACTATTACAAGCACTTAAAGGGAGAGGAAACCTCTACGAACTCTGTAGCGACGATATTTGCATGGAGCGGTGCCCTTCGGAAACGTGGAGAATTAGATAAGAACGAAGCCCTTATGAGCTTTGCAGATAAATTGGAAAGCGCCTGCATCCGGACGATTGAATCTGGTAAAATGACAAAGGATTTGGCATTAATTACCACTATCGAAAACCCAACTGTATTAAACAGCCAGGAATTTATTCAGGCAATCCGTAAGACATTAGAGGAGAGTTTATAATTTATGATTTTAGCCTGTCAGAATATATCCAAGTCATTTGGAACAGACGAAATCTTAAAAAATGTATCATTTCATATAGAAGAGAATGAAAAAGCGGCGATCGTCGGAATCAACGGCGCGGGAAAGTCTACCCTGCTGAAGATAATCATGCAGGAACTTCTCCCCGACACCGGGGAGACCATTCTTGCAAAAAACACGTCCGTAGGTTATCTTGCCCAGTATCAGGATATATCCGGAAAACGTACCATTTTAGAAGAAGTACTGTCTGCAAAAGCCGATCTTATCCGGATGGAAGCACAGCTTCGGGAAATGGAAGAGAAGATGCCGGTATTAGAGGGAGAAGAACTAAACCAGCTCTTAGATAAATACAACAGGCTGCACCATGAATTTGAGTTTCGGGACGGATATGCCTACCGGAGTGAGGTGACAGGCGTTATCCGGGGACTTGGTTTTTTGGATGAGGATTTTGTCCGCCCGGTATCTGAACTTTCGGGCGGACAAAGGACAAGAGTTTCTCTTGGAAAATTATTAGTGACAAAGCCTAAGCTTCTGATTTTAGACGAGCCGACAAACCATTTAGATATGTCTTCCATTTCCTGGCTGGAAACTTTTTTGTCTAATTATAAGGGGGCAGTTCTGATCGTCAGCCACGACCGGTATTTCTTAGATAAGATTGTTACAAAGGTGATCGAGCTTTTCCAGCATCAATCCACGGTCTTTTTGGGAAATTACTCTGATTATGCAGTAAAAAAGGCTGCTGTCCGTGAGGCACAGCTCAAGGCATGGTACAATCAGCAGCGGGAGATCAGGCATCAGGAAGAGGTAATTGCCAGGCTGAAATCCTTTAACCGGGAAAAATCCATTAAACGTGCTGAAAGCCGTGAAAAGATGTTAGACAAAATCGAGCGGTTAGATAAGCCCACGGAAGAGCATACGGATATGAAGATTCGGTTAGAGCCGAATATTACCAGCGGCAATGATGTGCTTGCGGTAGAAGGTCTGTCAAAATCCTTTGGCGCGAACCATCTTTTTTCGGATATTTCCTTTGAGATTAAGCGTGGAGAACGGGTAGCACTCATCGGAGATAACGGCACCGGAAAGACCACCATGTTAAAGATCATCAATGAAATGATACCATTTGATGCAGGAAAGATTACTTTAGGAACCAATGTACATATTGGTTATTACGATCAGGAGCATCAGGTGCTTCATGATGAAAAGACCTTATTCGAAGAAATTTCAGACGCATATCCGAATCTTACCAATACGCAGGTACGCAATATTTTAGCGGCATTTTTATTTACAGATGATGATGTGTTCAAAAAAATCGGAGACATCAGCGGCGGGGAAAAGGGAAGGGTTTCTTTAGCAAAATTAATGCTTTCGGAAGCAAATTTTCTGATTTTAGACGAGCCTACCAACCATCTGGATATTACTTCAAAAGAAATATTAGAATCCGCTCTGAACCAGTATACCGGAACTGTGCTTTTCGTATCCCATGACCGTTATTTTATAAATAAGACAGCAACAAGAATCCTGGATTTAACGGAAGAAACAGTGATAAATTATATCGGAAATTATGACTACTATTTAGAGAAACATGAGGTACAGATGCAAAATGTTCCTTTAGCGGCAAAGACAGTCATGATAGAGAGTAAAAATGAAACCGGAAAAATAGACTGGAAGCAGCGGAAGGAAGAACAGGCAAAGGCACGCAAAAAAGCGGCAGAGTTAAAGCGGACAGAAGATGAAATCGCAGAAAAAGAAGCAGAAATTGAAAGCTTAAATGAAGAACTGAACAAACCGGAAAATGCCACAAATTCAGCAAAGCTATCGGAAATACATGGAGAGATTACCAAAATCACAGAAGCCTTAGAAGCATTGTATGAATTGTGGGAGACATTGGCTTAATCGGCGTTTTCATTGACAGACTTCATCAAATTCACTATAATATTTATCAGGTGCACTACGTTGGGAGGATTTAAGTTGGATAAAGAAATTTCACAGGCAGTAATACGGAGAATGCCAAGATATTATAGATATTTGGGTGAATTAATTGATGCAGGTGTAGAGCGAATATCATCAAATGACTTAAGTTCACGCATGAACGTAACTGCTTCCCAGATTCGTCAGGATTTGAATAACTTCGGAGGATTCGGGCAGCAGGGATATGGTTATAATGTAAAGTATTTATATGATGAAATCGGAAAGATTTTGGGATTGAATGAGAAACACAATATTATTATCGTAGGTGCCGGGAATCTTGGTCAGGCATTGGCAAATTATGTAAAGTTTGAAAAATTCGGATTTGTAATTATCGCATTATTTGATGTGAATCCCACACTAAATGGACAGAAGGTACGCGGAATTGAAATTCATATGTTAGATGAGCTGGATGATTTTGTAAAGAACAACAAAGTAGATATTGCTACCTTGACCATGCCGAAGTCTAAGGCAGATACGATTGCGAATCATCTGGTGGATTTAGGAGTTCCGGCTATCTGGAATTTTGCCCATGTGGATTTAGAACTGGTCGATAAGAATGTGGTGGTGGAGAACGTACATCTTTCAGACAGTTTGATGCAGTTGTCTTATAACATCGTAAAGAATAAGCAGAAATAAACTGTAAAGAGGTAGTATGTATGGGAATACAGAAGAATTTAAAAAATACCTTACAGAATAAAAATGTGCCGCTTTTGGTATTAGACCAGAAGTGGCATCGTCTGTTTGCTGTTGAAGGAAAACCACATGCTGTAATAAAATTAGAGGAACAACTGAATGCTATGTTAAAACGGCAGGGACAGTTAAATTCCGACATTAAGGAATTGAAACAACTGAAAGGAACGTTGATGGATTCTATCCTTGCGAATATGGATGATGGTACATCCGAAAATCCCAGCAGTCTTTCCGTGCGCAAACTAAAGGAAAACAGGCGCCTGATCTCAGAAATCAACGAAAAATTAGATGCAGCCGAAGAAGAGCTTGCTTTGCTTCCGGAGAAAATGAGGAAAAAAAATGAAGAACTGATGTCAGAAACGATTGCCTTCAGCTACCGCGTTTTACGGTCAAATTCTGCAAAAATTGCTGAAATGTCAGAGTGGATTCATCAGACCAGAATTGAATTAAAGAAAAATATGATTGAAAAGCAGAACTGCGAGACGAACAGCAGGGAAATCTATTCCTATATGCATGATATTTTTGGTGTTCAGGTAGTAGAAATGCTCGATTTGAGCAATGAAGATATTCTGTTTGGAGAATGACCTATGAAGGCTGGTGCAAAATTGCACAGCCTTTTTTGCCATACATTTAAAAGAAATCTAACTGCGTACCGGCGGCAGGCTCTGCAGTATGACCGGGGATATAAGGGAGGTAATGGAATGCAATATCTGGTAAATAGCCAGGAAATGAAACAATACGATAAAAATACCATAGAATATTATCACATTCCTTCAGCCGTACTGATGGAACGTGCGGCTTTGGCAGTTTTTGAGGAAATCAGGATGCGTTTTTCGAATCCTAAGCTCACAGATCCGATACTTGTAGTCTGCGGTGCCGGAAATAACGGAGGAGACGGATTAGCAATAGCAAGGCTTTTACATCTTGACGGGTATCAGGCGGAATTTCTTTTCCCAATGAAGAAAGAGAACATGACACCGGAGACAAAAGCGCAGTATCAGACGGCTGAGAAGTATTGCATACCGGAAATTACAGATATACCGGAAAAATCCTACGCTGTCATCATTGATGCACTCTTTGGAATCGGATTATCCCGCAATATTGAAGGAAAAATAAAAGATGTCATTTGTAAAATTAATCAAAAAAAGGCATATAAGGTTGCCGTGGATATTGCTTCCGGCATTTCCGCAGACAGCGGTCAGGTGTTAGGTGCTGCTTTTTCGGCGGACCTGACGGTGACCTTTGGCTTTGCAAAAACCGGACAGCTCTTGTATCCGGGAGCAGCGCATACCGGAGAGCTTATAGTGGCAGACATCGGCATAGACAAAAATAGTATTTTCAATCAGAAGCCTTTCGGACATTATCTGGATGCAGCAAGTGCAGGTTCTATGCTTCCGGCAAGAAATGCTTATTCCAATAAAGGCAGCTACGGAAAGGTACTGATTATTGCAGGTTCTCCGAAAATGGCAGGCGCAGCGTATTTTGCTGCAAAGGCAGCCTATTACAGCGGCTGCGGACTGGTACGGATTTTGACTCCAAAAGAGAACCGGGATATTCTTCTTACCAGACTTCCGGAAGCGATTATTACTACTTATGATGCTGTCACAGAGGACATCTTAGAATTGGTTTGTGTTTTAGAGGAGTGTATGAAATGGGCGGAAGCGGTGCTGATTGGTCCGGGACTTGGAATCAGCTCCAATGCAAAAATGCTTGTGGCAAAGGTGCTTCAGTATGCTGACAAAAAAATTGTATTTGATGCAGATGCCTTAAATATTTTAGCAAAGAATCTGTCTCTGCTTAAGGAGTCTAAAGCAGATAAGATCATCACTCCCCATTTAGGAGAAATGAGCCGTCTTTCCGGTAACAGCATTTCTGAAATCCAACAGACCCTCGTAAAAACGGCGGTCGATTTCGCAGAAGAATACAAGACGGTCTGTGTACTAAAGGATGCAAGGACAATCGTAGGCGCACCCAAAGGAGAATTTTTTGTCAATACCACCGGAAATCATGGAATGGCAACCGGCGGAAGCGGTGATGTTCTTGCCGGACTGCTGACAGGAATTTTTGCACAGAGCAACAGCAGTACAGAGGCGGCAGCACTTTCCTGTTATCTGCATGGCATGGCAGGAGATTTTGCAGCGCAGAAAAAAGGAGCCTGCAGTATGTTAGCGTCTGACTTGTTAGAAATGCTTCCTGCAGCGATACAGACAATTTCAGACGGAGGAGTAAAGCAACAATGAAAGAATACAGCAGAGTTTATGCAAAAATTGATTTAGATGCCGTTTTATTTAATATGAAATCTATGGAGGGAAAGATTTCAGAGCATACCCGAATCATTGCCGTAGTAAAAACAGACGGATATGGTCATGGGGCAGCAGAAATCGCAAAAGAAATCGAATCCGATGAAAAATTATTCGGATTTGCAGTGGCAACTACCGAAGAAGCGGTTTCTTTACGAAAGCATAACATTACAAAACCCATTTTAATCTTAGGATATACGTTTGCAGATGAATATGAGGACTTGATACAGCAGCAGATACGCCCGGCGGTCTATTCTTATGATATGGCAAAAGTGCTTTCAGACGCTGCTTTAAAGCTTCAGAAAACAGCACAAATTCACATTAAGATAGATACGGGAATGAGCCGTATCGGCTATCAGGTAACAAAAGAGTCGGCGGACGAGATCCTTCAAATCACAAAATTGCCGGGGATTGAAATCGAAGGTATGTTTACTCATTTTGCACGGGCGGATGAAGCAGACAAGACCTCTGCCTATGAGCAGATGATACAATATCAGAAAATGTTAGATATGTTAGAGGAAAGAAATATTAAAGTTCCCCTTAAACACTGCTCGAACAGTGCCGGAATTGCCGAAATTCCCGAAGCAAATATGGATTTAGTGCGCGCCGGGATTACACTTTATGGACTTTGGCCCTCCCCGGAAGTAAGCCGGGATTCTATTGCATTAAAGCCGGTAATGGAATTAAAAAGCAGAATCGTACATGTCAAAACCTTAGAAGCCGGCAGAAGTATCAGCTACGGAGGAACTTACCAGTTAAAAGAACCGGGAAGAATTGCGACCATCCCGGTAGGCTATGGAGATGGTTACCCAAGGAGCCTTTCCAATAAAGGCT
>CAYNPW010000062.1:0-13155 GCA_964399215.1 uncultured Ruminococcus sp.
TTCTGAGCATATGCGCAGAAAACTCCCGTTACGCCCGGATCAAAGCCCGAACCCAGCAGAGCGGTAATGCCCGCTTTTTCAAATCTCTCACGGTACGCCCACTGCCATTTGTACTCAAACTTAGCGGTGTCCTCCGGCTCGTAGTTTGCAGTATCAACATAGTCTACCTTACATTCAAGGCAGGCGTCCATAATATGCAGATCCTGATAAGGCAGGGCGACGTTAATGCAAATATCCGGCTTATAATCTTTCATCAGTGCAACAAGCTCCTGCACGTTGTCCGCGTCCACCTGCGCGGTAGTAATTTTCGTGGAGGTCTTATCCTGCAATTCCTCCTTGAATTTATCGCACTTGGACTTAGTTCTGCTTGCAATGCATATCTCCTCAAAAACCTCGCTGTTCTGACAGCACTTGTGGATAACAACGCCTGCAACTCCGCCTGCGCCTATTATCAATGCTCTTCCCATTTTTAAAATTCCTTTCTTAATAAATTATCAGCAGCAATCCCAGTTATACAAAACCTTGCTGAAATCACGATTTTTCAAATCCTCGGGAGAGATAAAGAAATTACCTACTCCGCAGTCGCCCCACATTATTTTCTCCTCATTTTCATCATCGCCGCCGAAGTCCGTATCAAGCTGGAACAGCAAAACCGTTTTTTCCTCATCTTTTAAGTCCCTCGGGTCGTATTGTGTAAATATTGGATATCCGCCCAGTCTGTGACTGTAATATTCGTCTCCGTCTTTATCATAATCAAAGAATATTTCATCAAACAGATCTTTATCAACTTCTTTGCCTATTTTTGCTCTTGCAAGCTCGCTGTAACGGAAATCGTCAACAGTCATAGACATTTTCTCAGGAAAGAATTTTACGCCGAACTCTCCGAACAACGGAAAAAACGGTCCGTCCTCATTCTCCTCAACAGGCTCGACTTTAGCCGCACATTCCTCCTCGGTAACGGATCTGTCAACGGTTTCATGGTAAATTACCGCATGACCCTTTTCGTCATTCATACCCAGAATGTCGTCCGTGGCTATAAAAAACTGTAAAAGTCCCTCGTGAGGGAAATCCTCCAGCGGCTTTAACTCTGCACAGTCTATCTGAGCCAGAAGTCTGAGCTGTACTCCCCTGCTGTCTCGCGGTAACTCCTTATTCCTTGGAATATACGGAATTCCGCCTATCTTGCTTTCAAAAACCGACGTCTTTTCATCGTTAATACTTAAAGTAACGCAGTCGGTAAGAGTTTCAGCTTTAAGCTCCTCATAAGCTTTTACATATAAGTCTCTTTTTTCAGTATTTGTCATAATCGTTTCTCCTTTAATCAATAGCAGTCCCTGTTATAAAATCCTACAAAGCCTGCAATAAATTCCGCTATTAAAAGCAGTATGAACACTTTGCCGAAACGCACATATGCTCCTAATGTAAGAGCGAGTATCACAAAACACAAGATCGTGTTTTTGCTTATGCTTTTCATTACATTGTCATTCATTATAAATTTCGTGCTGTTTTCGGGACTGACCAACAGATAATACTCGTCCCCCTCGTTGCAGTACTTATTTTGCTCAAAAATCCTTTCGTAGAGCGTTGCTTTCAGGTTTCCGTGCCTGACCTTGCCGTTTATTTCATACTCGAAAAGCACCTCGAAGTCTCTGAACTGAGACTGTGCGTCAATATCGTAATCGGGCTTTGAAGTCCATATCCTTTTTACCCTGCCAATGACGCGAATGCCCTTGACGTAAAAATAATTAAGCTCCGCAAGCGACTTGACCGTGCTGTACACAAAGAACAGCAAAAGGACTACAAACAGAACAATATCAGCAATAAAATCAAAGTCGATATCTTCCATTATTCCGCAAATTCTCCTATAATTTTTTCGGACTTACATCTATATATTAAACCCAAATATGCAAAGCTTCGCCATAATTACCGCCAGAACTGCGCAGGCAAACACACCGACAACAGCCGCCCATACGGAGCTTGTAAACCTGTGCCTGAGTATGTATTTTCTCGGGTCTTTATTGCTCACAATTATATCGAAAACCGCTCCTGAGGTGTATTTTGCCTGTGCCGCAAAGGGCTTTTCCATTTTTACAAAATCCTCCTGAGTGCCGCATATTTTTTCACCGCTGTAATAGTATTCCATTACAAGATTATATTTGTCGCCGCTTTCGCTGCTGTGATACTCCAGCGTGTTTACAAATCCTGCGCACTTGTTTCCCGCAAGGTAATATTTTATCAGTTTAAAAATAATGCAAATGTTGTAAAGTACGCCTGCAACTCCGCCTATCAGCAGAACATATATCCATACTCCGTGAATTGTAAAATGCATTTTTCTTCCCCCTGTTTATTTGTAAAAATACAGCAATATCTCCCTCAAAAGCTTGCACGCAAGCGCGGTAGAGCGTCCGCTGGGATCGTATACGGGAGACAGCTCATTGACGTCAAAGCCGACGATATTCAGCTTAGATACCTCTTTTACCGCTGCCATAAGCTCGGTAAATGTAACACCTCCTGCCTCGGGAGTACCAGTCCCCGGGAACTGCGAAGGGTCGAGCACATCTAAGTCCAATGTAAAATACACGGGGTTTTGTCCAATTTTCTGTACTGCTTCACCCAATCCGTCAAAATTAAATTTGTTCATAAAGGTATGCCCTTTTGCAAATGAAAATTCCTCACGCTCTCCGCTCCTGATACCGAACTGAAATATCTTTCCGTCACCCACAATATCGTGACAGCGTCGGAGTACGCAGGCGTGTGAAAGCTGTACGCCAAGATAATCGTCTCTCAGATCGGCGTGTGCGTCGAAATGCACGATATACAAGTCCTTATATTTCTCGGAAACAGCCCTTACAGCACCCAGAGTGACAAGATGCTCGCCGCCTATCATACAAGGTATCTTTCCGTCGTCAAGGATAATTTTAGTTCTTTTCTCAATATCCGACAATGCCTGCTCGGGATTGCCGAAAGGAAGCTCCAGATCGCCGCTGTCGAACACGCTGATGTCAAGCATATCTCTATCCTGATAGGGAGAGTATGTCTCGATCCCGAAGCTCTCGCTCCTCATAGCCTGACTTGCAAACCGCGTTCCGGGACGGAACGATGTGGTGCTGTCAAAAGGCGCGCCGAAAAGTACGATTTTTGCGTCCACATATTCGCAGTCACAGCCAATAAAGGTCTGCACGTTTTTATCTAGCATCCTCAAGCACCTCCAGAACATAATTTGGCAGGGCAAAACAGCCCTTGTGAAGCTCGGTATTGTAATATTTCGTCTTTATGCCGAGACTGTTCCATTTTTCCGCTTTCAGATCGTAAACAGGGTGAAGATTTTTCGACGCAAAGCCGAAAAGCCAGTGTCCTGACGGATATGTCGGAATATGCGCCTGATAAACCATTGTTACAGGAAAGCTTGAACCTATCCTTTTATGGGTACGCTGAACCATATCCACATAGGAATTATAGTAGGTGCTTTCGTGCTGATTGATAAGAATGCCGCAGTCAGTCAGAGCCTTGGAGCAGTTACCGTAAAATTCCTTGGTGAATAACCCCTCTCCCGGACCGAACGGATCCGTGGAATCAACAATTATCAGATCGTATTCATTCTGTTTTCTGCGGACAAATCTCAGACCGTCCTCAAAAAAGAGATTTACTCTCGGATCGTCAAATTTGCAAGCTGTCTGAGGAAGATATTCCTTGCAAACCTCCACCACCTGCTTGTCTATCTCAACCATATCTATGTTTTCAATACCGTCATATCGGGTAAGCTCCCGAATAGTACCACCGTCTCCGGCACCGATAACAAGTACGTTTTTTATGTCGGGATTGACCGCCATAGGCACGGCAGTTACCATTTCATGATATATAAACTCGTCCTTCTCAGTAAGCATCACAAATCCGTCCAGTACAAGAACCCTGCCGAATTCGTATGTATCAAACACATCTATCTCCTGATAGTAGCTTTTAGCTGAGTAAAGCTGTTTTTTTACTTTAATCTTAAAATGCACATCGTCCGTGTGCTTTTCCGTGAACCATAAGTCCATAAACAAAGTCTCCTAAATCACAACATTAATGTTATTTATCTCAAGATCCTCAGTACCTGTGAGCAAGCAGCCCTTTTCCTTGCAATAGGCAATATATCTAAGTATATCAGGCGTTATTCTTTCCCCGGGAGCAAGAATAGGTATTCCGGGAGGATAGCACATAACAAACTCACCGCAAATCATATCTGCGCTTTTCTCTATGGGTACCGACCTTTTTTCGCTGTAAAATGCCTGCTGGGGAGGGATCTCAACCAAAGGATTTATATACTCGTGATCGAACAGACCCGTAGGGTCTTTGGAATACAGCCGTTTTATCTCCGAGAGCGCGGATATGAAACGCTCTATCTCCAGCTCTCTGTCCCCTGCGGACACTATTGCAAGAATATTTCCTATGTCGCCGAATTCTATCTGTATATCGTAGTCGTCACGGAGAATATCATATACCTCGACCCCCGCAAGACCCATTGCTCTTGTGTGTACGGACAGCTTTGTGGAGTCAAACGCATAAAAATCATTGCCGTTTTCAAGCTCTCTGCCGAAAGCGTAATAACCGCCTATCTTATTTATTTCTTCTCTTGCGTAGTCCGAGTATGCCACTGATTTTGAAAAAAGCTCTTTACCGTTAAGAGCAAGGTTTTTTCTTGCCAGATCAAGAGAAACCATAAGCAGATAAGAACCGCTTGTGGTCTGTGTAAGGTTTATTATCTGTCTGACATATCCCTCGGAAACTCCGTTCTGACACAGCAAAACAGACGACTGAGTAAGACTGCCGCCCGTTTTATGAATAGATACAGCCGCCATATCCGCTCCTGCCGCCATTGCGCTGCAAGGCAGACCGTCCCCAAAATACAGATGAGTACCGTGTGCCTCGTCGGCAAGCACAAGCATACCATGCTCATGGGCAATTCTGACGATTTCTTTGATATCTGAACAAATTCCGTAATAGGTCGGGTTATTCACCAGCACCGCCTTGACGTCTGGATTTTCACTGATAGCTCTTTCAACGTTTTCAACGGACATTCCTAACGGAATTCCCAGTTCCTTATTAGTTCCCGGATTTACATAAACGGGAACGGCCCCGCACACAACAAGAGCGTTTATCGCGCTCCTGTGGACATTTCGAGGCATAATGATCTTATCCCCCGCTTTGCAGGCAGAAAACACCATGGTCTGCACGGCGGCGGTAGTTCCGTTAAGAATGAAGAATGCGTGTTCAGCTCCGAAGGCCTCAGCCGCAAGCATTTCTGCGTCCTTGATGACCGAAACGGGGTGACAGAGGTTGTCCAGATTTTTCATGGAGTTTACGTCGCATTTAAGGCATTGCTCCCCTAAAAAATCTCTAAGCTCCTTATTCATTCTGCCGCCCTTATGTCCCGGTACGTCAAGTCTTACAACACGGTTTTTCGTATGTTTTTTCAGCGCCTCGTACACAGGCGCGTTGTTCTGAGTTAAATTCAAATCTATCATCACGACCTTGCAAATCTATTCATAAACATTCATACCGCTGTAGATCTCTATCATCTCGCGTCGGAGACTGTCTGAAATATCAAGTCTCTGCTTAGGCGTCAGCTCATATACGTCCTTTTTGAAAAGATAATTCTGCAGGTCAATTTCCTTTATCAACAGTTTTGTGTGAAAAATATTGGACTGATACACGTTAACGTCCATAGCGTCATAACGCGTCAGCGTGTTTTTATCTATGTAATTCTGAATGGAGGTGATATCATGATCTATAAAGAACTTCTTTCCCAGAACATCTCTTGTAAAGCCTCTTACCCTGTAATCTATGGTGATGATATCTGAATCAAAGCTTGCAATAAGATAGTTCAGGGCATTCAACGGTAAAATAGTACCGCACGTCGAAACATCGATATCCACTCTAAAGGTTGAGATCGAATTGTCAGGGTGATACTCCGGAAAGGTGTGCACCGTAACATGGCTCTTATCCAGATGAGCGTGAACGATCTCAGGAATCTTATTCTGCGGAATTCTGCCCTGATTACATGAGGGATCGATATTCTCCTCATCAAGCTCCTTTTCCGCAATAAGCACGTTGACCGACGCTCCCTGCGGTTCATAATCCTGCTTTGAGATATTAAGCACTCTTGCGCCTATCATTTCCGTGACATCGCATAAAATTTTTGTTAATCTTTCAGAATTATACTGCTCGTCGATATAAGCTATATAACCCTTCTGTTCTCTTTCTCCTTTTGCATAACAAACATCATAGATGTTAAAGCTGAGAGTTTTTGTAAGATTGTTAAATCCATACAAAGAAAGCTTCTGCTCCAACCCTATCATCCCACCCTCTCCGTAAAAAATTAGTCTAAGGTGACAATATAGACTTATAGCTATTATAACACATTTCTTCAAAAAAGTATATAGTTTTAAGAAAATTTTATAAAAAAATTCTGTCTGTAAAATTCCTCTCACGAAGATTTTTACAGACAGAATTAATGACCGTCATTTTATTTTTCAGAATACTGCGCAGCCGCGTCCCCAAAAGACTTCACGCCCTTATATACGGTAAGCTTTTCAATAACGTTGCTGTTTGTAACGATAAGCACCACCGTAGGGTCAAGACCATTTCGGGAAACGGATTCAAAGTCTATTTCTCCCAGTATATCACCTGCAGAAAGCATATCGCCCTTACAGACATCAAGACCATAAAGATCATTATCCGCAGAGGAATTTTTCTCAGGCAGTCCGATACCGATATGTATCAAAAGCTGCAAACCGTTTTCGCATTTGAGTGTTACTGTCTGTTCTTCATTAGTAACATCGCGCACAACACAGTCAAAAGGAGCTCTGATTTTCTTATCATCAGGAATTACCCCGTATCCCTCGCCCAGAATTTTTGAGGAAAAAATATTGTCTCTGAGCTTTTCAAGTTCTATGACCTCTCCGCTGATACAACAAGGTATCTGCACGGTATTGCTGTCAGCCTTATGTTTTAATCTGAAAGTCATATTTATTTCCCCCTTTGTTAATGACACATTTATATTTTAACAAATTATTATTCAAATTGCAATAGTATCTGAACAAATTTATCAAAATTAACATTATTTTTTTGAATATTAAACTGATTATTGTATATTTTGTGACTTGAAAATGTACAGCAAGAAAACAGCCGCATTATTTTTTCATAACTGCAAAAAGCTTTATTGATACTTGCAAAAAACAGAATTTAATAGTATAATGTTATCAGTAAATTTAAGGAGAAGTAAAAATGCTGGTAAATATAGAACATTTATACAAATATTTTAATGGAGAACCGCTGTTAAAGGATATAAATCTGACTATCGAAAACCGCGAGGCTGTGGGACTAATTGGAATTAACGGATGCGGTAAATCAACTCTGCTCAATATCATCACGGGCAGCGAAAGCTTTGATAAAACTCCCGAGGGATTAGGCTCGGTAAGCATTTCAAACGGCGTAACTATCGGATTTTTACGTCAGAACAGCGGACTTGACAGCGTGTGTACCATTGACGAAGAACTGCATAAGGCGTTCGCTCCCCTACTGTCGGCTCAAGCTCGTATGAAAGAGCTTGAAGCTCAGATGACTGAGCTTTGCGGAGCAGATCTGGAAACAGTAAGCGCAGAATATGCGGAACTTTCCTCATTTTTTGAATCAAGAGACGGGTACCGTATCGACGTTAAAATAAAACAGATACTAAACGGCATGGGATTCGGAGACACTTCTGCTGAAAGAATTATTTCCACATTATCCGGCGGAGAAAAAACAAGACTTGCCCTTGCAAAGCTCCTGCTTGAAGAACCCGATCTGCTGATACTTGACGAGCCTACCAATCATCTGGATTTCACTACTCTTATGTGGCTTGAGGACTATCTCAAAGGCTACAAGGGCTCTATACTCATAGTTTCTCACGACAGATATTTTCTTAACAAAATATGCACCCGTATATGCGAGATCGAGCTAGGCAGGCTGACCTCCTATAAGGGAGATTATTCAGCTTATCTGGTACAGAAGAAAATGAACTCCGAGCGTCAGCTTAAGGAGTGGGAGGCTCAACAGAAAGAGATCGAAAAGCTGGAAGATTACATTGTCCGTAACAAGACAAGAGCCTCTACGGCAAAAATGGCGAAGTCCCGGCAGCATATGCTCGACAGGATCGAAATTATCGACAAGCCGCTTATGTTCCAGAAACCGCCTAAAATCAGGCTTGAATACGACATCGAGCCTACCAAGGACATTGTCAGAGTGGTGGACTGTCCTCTTACAGTCGGCGAGGGTGCGGAGCGCAGGGAGCTTATTTCAAAGCTTAATATGCATATAAGACGCGGTGAACACGCCGCAATAATCGGTGCAAACGGTATAGGAAAGACCTCCATTTTAAAGCTTATTCAGGGACTTATACCCCATGCAGGCGGAAATATAATCTGGGGAAACAATGTTAAGATCTCCTACTTCGAGCAGGAACATAATATTCTCAACCGTAATAATTCTGCGCTAGATGAAATGCTTGATAAATTTCCGAGAATGACAGAGGCTGAGGCCCGCAAGGCTCTGGGCTCAGTTCTGCTGATAGGCGAGGACGTTTTCAAGCCTATCTCTGTCCTCAGCGGCGGAGAACGCGCCAAGCTGTGTTTTGCGATAATGGCGAATACAAGAGGAAACGTTCTTGTGCTGGACGAACCTACCAATCACCTTGATCTAAACACCAAAGAGGTTCTGGAGGACGCTCTTGCGGAATTTGAGGGCACTATAATTCTGGTTTCCCACGACAGATACCTGCTTAATAAGGTGGCAAGCCGAATTATCGAGGTCAAGAAAAATGAAGTCAACAACTACGAAGGAAATTTTGACGCATATTCAAATGCTGTGACTTTGGCAAATCAGGCTGCCTATGCTGCGGAGGCTGAACAGAAAAAAGCCGAACAGCTTGAACAGTACAAAGAAAACAAAGCAAGGCAGTACCGCTCAAAGGAACAGCGCGCCGAGGACGCAAAAAGGCGTAACCGTATCCGCGAGCTTGAAAAGGAAATTGAAGATACGGAGGTATTTATATTCAATCTCGAGCAGGAAATTTCAGACCCCGAGGTCGCGGCAAACTACGGAATTATGAGCGAAAAATGCAAGGAGCTTGAAAACGCCCGAACCGCACTTGACGAAAAAATGGACGAATGGGCGGAGCTTTCGGATATGATGTGACATAAAAATCAAAGTTAAATTCGGCTGAGTATGTCATAAAAAATAATCGGCAATTCCTCATCGAAAAATCGGATCACTAATTGTACAAAATACAATAGAGAGGTTTTTGCAGTAAACGAAACGTCAGAAGGAATTGATTTAAATAAATTTACTGAGGAGAGTATTCGCAGAACATATAAATTAAGATAAGTTTGCAAATAATTAACCAAAAATCCCTCCCGTGAGTATTATAAACTATTATAGTACTCGCAGGGGGGATTTTCTGTGAAGATCACAGCAACCGAAAACGGCGCAAAAATCGTGATTTCGCCGGTCGAACTGGAGGGACTGGGGCTTGCTCCCGAGGACTTTGAGAAGTCAGACATAAGCGCAAAGATATTTCTTTCGGGACTTGTGTCAATGCTCAGACATATGGAAATTATAGATATTCCCGATAATGTGTCTGTAAAAGTAACGCGGCTTGGGGACGAGATAATTGTCTATCTTTCTTCTGAGATTTCGGAAGTTAAACCCGATTATTATGTATATTGCGCATACGGGTTTAAAACGCCCGAGGAACTGACAGAATTCTGCAAATGTACGCTTAAAGCTTTTGACCGCAGAATAGAAAATGCCGAGCTTTACAGTTTCGGTAACGAATACAGGCTCATAGTTAAATTCAGATATGCAAGATCTACTTTTTTATCCAAAAAAGAGCTGCGCGGGGAAACAGATCCATTAATAATCGCAAAAATAAGGGAGTACGGCAGCTTGCTGTCCCGTAACCCCCTTGAAAAACTGTATGAATTGTAACTCTTAAAGTCTGAATGCTTTATCTAAGCGAGCTTACCGCTGCGGACATATCCTTCGCATTGAAAATATACGAGCCTGAAACAAGAACGTCCGCACCTGCATTTCGGCATATTTCAGCAGTTTCGGCATTTATACCGCCGTCAACCTGAAGATATATTTCCCTTCCCGAATGCTCGATAAGCTGTCTTACTTCCCTGATCTTATATGTTGTTTCCTCAATAAATGACTGTCCGCCGAAGCCAGGTTCAACAGTCATAACAAGGATAAGATCGGCACATTCAAGATAAGGCTTGACCGCCGAAACAGGTGTCTTAGGCTTTATGGAAATTCCTGCCTTAACGCCCTTTGCGTGTATTTTATCAATTACTGCCTGAGGATCAGTCGCTGCCTCTATATGAAAAGTAATTACCTCAGAGCCTAAGTCTGCAAACTCATCGACATATCTTATAGGCTCAACTATCATAAGATGAGTATCGATCGGCGCTTTTGCGTACTTTTTCACACCTTTCAGCACAGGCATTCCAAAGCTTATACTGGGGACAAAAATTCCGTCCATGACATCGTAATGCAGCCAATCGGTTCCGGCCGCCTCAACTCTTTCAATCTCCGATTTTATATTGGCAAGATCGCAGCCAAGCATCGATGCAGAAATTAAAGTATTCACAGTATTCCTCCCAAAATTTAACATGGTCTTTTTACGCCTGCTCGTCAAGAGTGAGGTAATAGGACGGAATAAATTCCTCCATGAAAACCTTGACCTCGGGCAGCTTCATTTTTTCTATTGCCGCAAGAGTAGACTTTTCAGCAGAAGCGAAATCGGAATTTCCCATATTACGCTCCTCGATACACTTTATCAGTGCGGAAATCTTGTCTGCGCCCTTTACAATACGCCAAAGCTCTTCCTCGTCTTCGGTTTTGCCTAACAGCGGAGCATATTCCTCACGAAGATAATCAGGAAGATAACCGAGCAGGGTATTTTTTGCCTTTTCCTCAATTTCATCATAAGCGCCTTTTATTTCCTTACTGTAATACTTAATCGGAGTAGGCAGATCGCCTGTAATTATCTCGGTAGCGTCGTGGTACATTGCAATCAAAGCACATCTCTCAGCATTAACGTTTCCGCCGAATCGCTTGTTGCGGATAAGAGCAAGAGCATGAGCAATAAATGCCACTTCAAGCGAATGCTCGCTGATATTTTCCGTGAGAGTGTTTCTCATCAGCGCCCAGCGGTTAATATATTTCATACGGGAAATAACCGCAAAAAATTTACTTTCTTCCATTTTGCACCTCACAACAAGGCGGATATGCAAAACATATCCGCCGATTTGTCAAAGACTTTCCGATAACCGCCTAAATACTGTTCCAAAATTCTCGGATCACCAAATAGAATACTGATTACTGGACTATCGCAAGCAGAACGCCCGCTGCAACGGCAGAGCCTATAACTCCTGCAACGTTAGGTCCCATAGCGTGCATAAGCAGATAGTTGGTTGGAACTTCCTCCTGACCGACTTTCTGGGATATTCTCGCAGCCATAGGCACTGCAGATACTCCGGCAGAACCGATAAGAGGATTTACCTTACCTCCGGTAACAACATACATAAGCTTTCCGAGAAGTACACCCGAGGCAGTTCCCAATGCAAATGCAACTACACCTAAAATCATAACCTCGCCGAATTCAATACTTATGACCTTATCTGCCTGAGTTGTCGCGCCAACGGAGACGCCGAGGAAGATCGTAATGATATTCATAAGCTCGTTCTGCGCAGTCTTGACAAGTCTGTCGCATACTCCGCTTTCCTTCAGCAGATTACCGAACATAAGCATACCTACCAACGGAGCTGCCGACGGTATCATCAGAGCGATGATAAGCGTTACAAGTACAGGGAAAATAAGCTTCTCAAGACGTGAAACCTGTCTGAGCTGACCCATAACTACCGAACGTTCTTTTTTGGTGGTCAGAAGCTTCATAATAAAAGGCTGGATAATAGGCACAAGAGCCATATAGGTATAAGCCGCAAGTGCGATAGTACCAACGTTGTTGCTTGAATTTGCGGTAAGAAGCTGTGAAGACACATAAATCGAAGTAGGTCCGTCAGCACCGCCGATAATAGCGATAGACGCACAGTCAGCCGCAGACATACCAAACAATGCAGCTCCGATAAATGTTAAGAATATACCCGCCTGAGCAGCCGCACCGAGCAAAAAGCTTCGAGGACTTGCGATCAGAGGACCGAAGTCCGTCATTGCGCCGATTCCAAGGAAAATCAGCGGCGGATAAATCTGCAGCTTGACTCCCATATACAGTATATCCAACAATCCGCCATGCTGTAATATCCTGCTGTAATCTATGAAATGATCGTTAATCTCACCGTCCCGCTCAACTGCACCCTCTATGTATTCCCAATACTCAGGGTGATACAGACCTGCGTTGGGAAGGTTTGTAAGAAGCATGCCAAATGAAATCGGCAAAAGCAGCAGAGGTTCAAATCCTCTTGCAACTGCCAGATACATAAAGAAAAAGGAAATCAATATCATTACGATATTCTTCCAGCCGCCGTCTGTGAAAAATCCTGCAAAGCCCGATTCTGTGGCAAGGGACATCAGCGTATCCAAAAAAGAATTTATAATTGCCATTTAATAATTCACGTTCCTTTCACGATAAAATGCTGAGATAAATACTAAAACGGTCTTGTGTTATCCATAATGCCCGCCGCAGACCAGACAGATCTTTGCGGTTTAGCAGTTTTAACGCTTTTTAGAACCATTTTTTTGCCTGTCTGTGCACTCATAGCGTATATTGCCGCCATGATTACCGCAACTGTTTCCTCCTCTATACCGTCCTCAACGAGCGGAGCGACGGACGCGGGAGCAGGCGCAGCTTTAACAGGCGCAGGAGATTTTTCAGCTATAGCCTCAGCCTTAACTTTTGCCTTGGCAGCAGACTTATTATTTATTGCCTCAAAAATCTTACCGTAAAGCGCAACCAGCAAAATCAAAAGTATCAATCCTATAAAAACTACGGCAAGACCGGTAATAACAACCGACGCAACTGTGCCCGCGCTTAAATTGGTTTTATCCGAAGGAATAGTACTTTTGTTTGCAAAGGATTGTGCTAAAAATAGTAGTGACATTCTCATATAAACACTC
>CAYNPW010000063.1:0-13027 GCA_964399215.1 uncultured Ruminococcus sp.
ATTCGGTATTACAGTTCCATTTGTTACCTCAGACGGTCCTTGGAAAGAAAGTGCGTTTAAATCGGGCTGGGTTGACGGCGCATTGCCAACGGGAAATTTTGGTTCGGGAATCGAGTGGCAGTTCGGAGAGATGAGAAGATATTTGGGAGAAGAAAAGCCTCTTATGTGTATGGAATTCTGGAGCGGCTGGTTTGACGCATGGGGCGAGGAACATCATAGAACCGAACCTGAAAAGGCATCAAAGGAGCTTGACGATTTAATGCGTCTTGGCAATCTGAATATATATATGTTTGAGGGCGGTACTAATTTCGGCTTTATGAACGGTAAAAACGGCGGAAGTATAACATCCGACATAACATCTTACGATTATGACGCTCCGCTGTCCGAGGACGGACAGATTACTGAAAAATACAAAGCGTTCAAAGAGGTTATCGGTAAGTATAAGGAAATTAAGGAAATCCCTTTAACAACTGAGATCATACGAAAGGGATACGGAAAAATTTTCTGCGCAGCTAAAACTGATTTATTCTCGGCGCTTGAAAATATTTCTAAACCCGTTCACTCAAATTATCCGCTGACTATGGAAGATGTAGGACAGAATTACGGCTATATTCTCTATCGTACAAAGCTAAAAGATAATGAATGTGCGGAGGAAATAATTCTGGAGGGTGCGTCGGACAGAGTACAGGGGTATCACAATGGTAAGTATCTTTTTACTGCGTTTTCCAATAATTTGAGTGAAAAATTTAACGTTACAGAGCAGGAGAAGAGTGGGGTGATCGATCTGATCTGTGAAAATATGGGGCGTGTAAATTTTGGCTCGGAACTTGAAAATCAGCGCAAGGGAATTTCCGGCGGAGTAAAGATAAACGACTGCCGTCATTTCGGCTTTGATATTTATCCTCTGCCGCTTAACGAAAAACAGATCTCGGAAATTGATTTCTCAGGAGGATATTCTCAAGACATTCCTGCCTTTTACAGATTTGATTTTGAAGTTGACGAGCTTTGCGACACCTTTGTTGATACCAAGGGCTGGGGCAAGGGCTGTGTATTCATAAACGGTTTTAATCTCGGACGTTTCTGGGATATAGGTCCGCAAAAACGTCTGTATCTGCCTGCTCCCCTTCTAAAAATCGGTATGAACAGCATTATAGTTTTCGAAACCGAGGGCAGAACAGCGGAAAGCATATGTCTGTGCGGCGAGCCTGAATTGAGCTAACGTTGTCCATACAAGCAGGTATGTACTAAATCGAATGACGGTAAAACCTTTTGTTTTTTCAGAAATTCAAAGAACTGCGAGCTGAAAGTCAAGAGAACATCACGACCGAGCTTGGCAGCCGTCTGCGAAATAGATTGCCTGACACATATTTAACTGCTCAGTCCTATTTTTGGCAGGGCTTTGATTTTTATGCTCTGATTTCGGCGGTGACATGACAATTTGCGATATTTGCTTGGGGACAGAATAGAAAGAGGGGGCTGCTACGATTCAGCAGCCCCCTTAAAGATTATTCATTTTTCAAATAATAGTAATTCAGCATAAGGTCAACCATTCTGCCGTAGGACTTTTTACCGTCCTCAACGCCGTTAAGCTTAAGACTGGTCTCCATTGCCTTATCGGAAACCTCGCTGACTGTCTCGCTGTCAAAAACGGTGTCCTCAGCTTCTCTGACGCTTTCCCAGAATTCGCTGTTAGCTTCCATATCATTCCATACTAATTCACTGATACTGCTGTCAAACTCCACTTTCTGCTCGTAGCTTGCGTACTCAAAGTACTTATTTCTCACCTGAGTAAGCGCAGACAGATAGCCCGAATACCGATAATCCGCATTATCTGAGCGGTCGCAAGCGATAAAAGCTATAAAATTAGCCTCGTCTTCCTGTATGTAGCCCTTGGTGTGAGCAAGCTCGTGACAAATAGTTGCAGGCTGTTTTGCGGCGAACATATCCGCATTGTAGTTAGCCTCCATAGAGAACGGGAAATAAATTCCCATTAAGTCCATTTGGCTCATAAAAAACGAACAGAAAATACTCTTTGGGTGAACGTAGTATCCGTCAAGATTTTTAAATTCCGAGGACAAATCAGCCATTGCTTTTCTAGCGGTATCGTCAAGGTCTGCGGTAAGAATAAATCTTCCGTTTTCATCTCTGTGGACTTCTTCGGCAATACCGTTTATCTCATCAACGATCTGCGTGCCCAAAGCCTCAAGCTCCTCGTCTGTATGCTCGGTAACGACTATTCCGTTAAGTTCGGCAAATGTGGAACAATGATATAAAATAAAGCAGTTAAGAGTCTCCGTCACTACAACAAAAGCAACAATCCAACCATAAATAAACCCGAATATCTTAGCGATTTTTTTACGCCTGCCCTTTTTGACGATAAGCAGTACTACCATAGCGATCAGACTTAGAGGAATACCAAAAACTGCAATCATTATAAGTATTTCTCCGAACGAGAACGGAAATAGCGAGGTAAGCCGCCCGTAAGTCGACGTCCATATAGGATAGATGTGCTCAGCGTAAAAATCACAGAACGAAACACTCTGCCACGCAATTATATTCAGCAGAACCATTACTCCTAAAGTAATCAGCATAGCTGACAGCTGTTTTGATATCCTGCGTTTTTTGCTTTTACTGTCCTTTTTAACGGTCTTGTCATTGTTTTCTGTGAACCCATTATTTACGTCAAATTCCTCAGCTGTCTTATTTACTGTTTTTTGCATTTCAGACACCTCAAATATTACTGAAAAACCAAATCAAGCCAGCGGCTGTGATACCAAGAATATACATACACAGGCAGAAAACCACTATCTTATTTTCATTGCATTCTACGGCTTTAGCCGAAATACGGCAAATGATAAGCAGGAGAATTTCTATTATCACGCTGGCGGAAACGCTCTTGTATGAAACGATCCCCGTAAGCATATTTGACGCTCCCCACGCTCTTAAAAGCCATACGCCACGTTTGTACTGCCTTTCAAACTCCGCCTTTTGTTGGGGAGAAATTTTATCGTAATATCTGCCGTTTTCGTCGATTATATATGTTTTCCCTTTCATTGAAACAGCTCCGTGAACTCCGTTTCCGTATTTTTTGCCGTCTCAGGATCAGCGCCCGACTGATATTCAAACTTCACCTTAGTTTTCTCAATATCGTCTTCCGTAAAGTCGTCGTATGCATAAATACGTCCGTTTGATACAGCCTTTTTGTGCGGAAGTACATATGCGAACAGCGAACACCATATCCAGCCGTCGTCGTTCTCGGAGTCCGACATACTCAGATATATCACTTCGTCGCTTTTATTTTCAACGAGCATATTCATTCTGTAATCGCCGTCTGCATCGAATTCACCGTTAATAAAGTCAACCCTTACGCTGTCGTCCTCATACACAGTATGATCGGCAGCAGCCCGTACTTCGCCGCTTTCACCGTCAAAATTTACGGTTATTACGCCTGTGGTGTCAAGGTAATTTTCGCTCTCCCAAGAATTTTCCTTATATATATCGGTCAGAATGGATATTGAATGAAGTCCGTCAGAGACCTCGTAAATCTCTTCGTCATCAGTACGGAAGCTTATAGAACCCTCGCTGTCCCCTGCCTCGGCGCTCCCCCAAAGATAAATATCGTTCATGCACACCTGATTTATACAGCATATACCGTCAAAATCAAGCTCATAATCGCATTTGCTCTCAATCCTGAAATAAAAATCATAGTCCACATTCTCGTCGTCATAGCCGTAAAAGAATGTAGTGCAGTCGTAGTATATCCTGCAATATTCGTCCTCGAAAACAAGATTATTTTTGGCAAGCTTTCCGTCGCTGTCCGTTACTGCGGCGGGAATTATCTCCCTTGTCTTGTTGGAAACGCTCAGTCCCGCAAGATGATCGGGGACGATATATGTAACGCTGTAATCGTCCTCAGGCTCGGAGGACGAAACGTCAGCCTTGCTTTCGGTTTGCTCTGTATGTCCGCAGGACGTAAGGCAGACTGCGGCAGATACAAGCGCAAGAAATTTTACTTTCATTTTAACACCCCGCTTACTTTAAACTTAAAGAACCAAATCTCCCCTGCGGACTGTTTATCAGAACAATCCGTAAATATTGCCCTCATTATCGCAGTCTATCTTATTTGCGGCAGGAACTTTCGGAAGTCCGGGCATTGTCATAATATCCCCTGTATATGCCACTACAAAGCCTGCGCCTGCGGAAACTCTCAGATCGCGTACCGTAATTTCAAAGTTCTCGGGCTTGCCGAGTTTAGCAGGATCGTCGGACAGCGAATACTGGGTCTTAGCCACACATACGGGAATATCCCCGTAACCAAGCTCGGTAATTTCCTTGATAGCCTTTTCAGCCTGTGCAGTATAAATAACGCCGTCGGCTCTGTAAATTTCCTTAGCGATAATATCAAGCTTTTCTTTAATGGACAGCTTTTCGTCATACAGCGGCTTGAAGTCAGTCTGACAGCCCGAGCAGCGGTCAATAGTGTCGCATACCTTTTGCGCAAGCTCTGTGCCGCCTTCTCCGCCCTTTGCGAAAATTTCAGCGAGAGATACCTCAACGCCCATTTCAGCGCAGGTTCTTTTGATCACTTCAATTTCAGCCTCAGTATCAGTATAAAAACGGTTTATGGCAACCACAACGGGAACGCCGAATTTGTGCATATTTTCTATATGAGTTTTCAGATTGACAATACCCTTTTCAAGGGCGGGAACATTTTCCTCGGTAAGCTCTGCCTTGGGAACTCCGCCGTTGTATTTCAATGCTCTGATAGTTGCTACCAGCACTACGCAGTCAGGTTTGAATCCCGCAAAACGGCACTTTATGTCAAAGAACTTCTCTGCGCCCAGATCCGAGCCAAAGCCCGCTTCAGTAATGGTGTAATCCGCCAGCTTGAGTGCAAGCTTTGTGGCTCTTACGGAGTTACAGCCATGAGCAATATTAGCAAATGGTCCTCCGTGAATAAGAGCGGGATTATTTTCTAAGGTCTGCACAAGATTAGGCTTTAATGCGTCTTTCAGCAATGCAACCATAGCTCCGCAGCCGCCGATGTCCTTAGCGTACACAGGCTTGCCGTCCATTGTATATGCAACGAGAATTCTCTCTATTCTTGCCTTTAAGTCCTCAAGATCTGACGCAAGGCAGAGTATAGCCATAATTTCAGACGCGACTGTGATTTGGAAGCTGTCCTCTCTGGGGATACCGTTAACCTTTGAACCAAGACCGATGATAATATCTCTCAGCGCTCTGTCGTTCATATCCAGACAGCGCTTGAACATAATTCTTCTCTGGTCAATATTAAGAGGATTTCCCTGCTGCATACTGTTGTCTATCAATGCGCACAGCAGATTGTTTGCGGACGTTATAGCGTGCATATCTCCAGTAAAGTGCAGGTTTATATCCTCCATAGGCACTACCTGAGCGTAACCGCCGCCTGCCGCTCCTCCCTTTATGCCGAAAACAGGTCCGAGAGAAGGCTCACGCAGAGCAAGGATCGCTTTCTTGCCGATCTTGTTCATAGCCTCCGCCAGTCCCACGGAAACAGTAGTTTTACCCTCGCCTGCGGGAGTAGGATTTATCGCGGTAACGAGCACAAGTCTGCCGTCGGGCTTATCCTTTGTTTTTGTATAAAGAGTTTCGGACAGCTTTGCCTTATAATGACCGTAAGGCTCGTATTCATCTTCGGAAACTCCCAGTTTAGCAGCGATCTCACCTATTTTAAGCATTTTTGCCTGCTTGGCGATCTCGATGTCTGATAACATATTCATCAATTCCTTTCGGGATATTTTTTTACATAATGCATTTTTATTATAACATATACATTTGCAAAAAGCAATAGCTAAAGAAGCAGGGCAGGTATATCAAATTCAGCATAGCTATATATTTTATCTATCTGACAATATCTGAATTTTATATAAACAATCATATAAAAACAGCGCAGACCAAAGGTTGATCTGCGCCTAAATTCTTATTTTTCTTTTTTTGACGCTGTACCTCCAAGGAGCTTTGACGTCTGTGGAATCTTAAAGAGAATATATGCGCCAATTCCTGTAAAGATCATTTCAGGAAGCATATATGAGCCATTGTAAAGGAAACTGTACAGGTATGTATTATCTGTAGAGAAACCGTCCCACAATGCGCCGAATGACTTCCATATAATAACTCCGCTGCCGAAGTGGCATGCAAATCTCAGAAACAGAGCAAACATGGTGCCAAACAGCTTGCCTGCTGCGCCTTTGTTTCTGAAAATTCCCGCAAAACCCAGTACCGTGAAAGCAAGAATATAATCAAGCAAAATGCAGGCAACAAGCATAACGGGAGTAAGTCCCCAGCCGAAAAGCCCGTCTGTAACTCCTTGAATAAACTGTACAAGCGAGAAAACAAACGCTGCTCCCAGACCGGCTATAACTCCGCGTCTTATGCTGTAAACTGCAATAGGCAGCATTGAAAGCAGTGTGATCGAACCGCCCCAAGGAAGCTTGTACACCCTGATAAAGCTCAGTACCGTAGCAAGAGCAACCATGACTGCGCCCTCAACAAGCGCTAAAGTTTTTGAGTTTTTCATAAAAATATCCTTTCTTCTGAATGGATTTAGATTTAATGCTTTTGCAGACGGAAAATAAAAAAACGCATACCACGATCAGGTATACGCACTTACTCCGTATAATTCCCTACGCTGGCATTACCCATATCAGGTGCGGTCAGAGCGTCAATTCGCTCTATCTCAGCCGAAAAACATTCAGCCCCCGTATTCACATTAATTATTATACCATACTCAGACATAAAAATCAAGTATGCGTATTTTGTCTAACTGATGATTTTTCTTTATTTTTCATTTTACTTTTTGTTAATTTTCACATAATTTTCAAAATAGGGCTGTATTATATAAACAAGGTCAGAGGGACACCTAAATGTACCGAGGCAAACGCAGCGATACAGCAGACAGCAAAACATATATTGACATAACAGAGATATATTATAGTCACGCATAAAGTCCCGGCTACAAACATCTTTTTTCATATATTTTTTTCTCCACCTTCTTTCTCTTTCGCAAACGCCGCCGCACAACGGCGGCTATCAGCGAAGGAAAATGCCATCATAATTTTTTCTTCATATATACTTCTATACTTCGCAGAAAATCCCGACGGAATACTCCATCGGGATTTTCTGTTTGTCATACTGATCATCTGACAGTCAGACGTTCAAGTTCTTGATAATCACCGTTAAACACATTCATATCGATGTATTTTTCATCACCCGAATAACCCTCCAGTTCCTCGGTATCGGAATACTGCCAAAACAGCCAGCTATCATCCAATGGTTTAATATAAACATTTCTCACCCATAATGGACAGCCGTCAAATATTTCGCCGTAAATTCGCTGAGCCTTTGCAGTACAGTAAATTATCGGCTTAACGCCGTAGAATTTTTCCAGCGCGTCGATCATATCTTTCAGATCGTTTTTTACATCTTCGGCAGACTTGGGATTTTTATAGTACTCACCGTAAAATTCAACATCAATAACGGGAGGCAGCATTCCGCTATGAAATCCGACAGTTGAAATAAAGTGATCCGCCTGCGACTTTCCGCTGCTGTCATAGCTGAAAAAATGGTAAGCTCCTGTGAGAAGGCCCTCGGACATCGCTCCGCTGAAATTAGCTGTAAAGCAATCATCGGTATACGAACTGCCTTCAGTTGCTTTGATGAATATAAAGTCCAGATTTTTGGAAAGTAAATCCCAGTCAATCTCTCCCTGATATGCGGAAATATCCGCACCTTTTATTCCTGTCGGGTGATTTAGTTTTATTACTTTGAAGTACATAAGCGTAATTAACACACAGACAGCAAAAAGCAAAACGAAAAATGCAAACAGCACATATTTAAGCCGTTTTATGGTCTTACATGATTTATTCATACTGCTCCCCCTTCAAAAAAATTATACTGTATTGGGAGAGAAAAGTCAAGATATTATCCATTGAAATTCAGGTTCGTGACACGAGACGACTTATTTCGTTTACGCACATCCATGAGATAAAGCTCCCAGCCGACAAATGCGGACAAAGCAACTATTGCCGTAACAAGCGTTTCCGCAGGATTTCTATAAGCTATTGCTGAAACAGCAGTCAATACAGCAAGGTTCTTCACTGCATTTCTTACCCACCTTTTTTCATTGGAACGATCGAGATACTCGTTTACAAGTACCACCAGTACCGCTATGATCCAGAACATATTTCATACTTCCTTTCGATTTGTAATGACTGTATTATAGCATACTAAAATGAATTTGTGGGGAAAATTATTGGACAGTTTAATATCAGGGATATTTTTTGTACACTTGAGAATTACTGACAATCTTTACATTATCATTAATATTAATAATGTATGATACAATGTAAATTCATACAAGTATTTTTTTGACATCAGTCGCAAAATTCACACTTTTGCTCTTGTATTTTAACGAAAAATATGATATAATATCAAAGAATAATTTTTAAGATGTGAAAGGAGTGCCGTCATACAACTTCGACGGTGTGGTAAACTAATATGAGCAGGATTTATGATCTCGGTATCGACGTGGGTTCAACTACTGTCAAAACCGTAATTCTTGACGACGGAGAGTTTATTTACAATAAATATGAAAGACATTTTTCTAAAGTTCGAGAAACTGTTGCGGAACAGCTTCGTACAATAAGGGATATGTATCCTGAGGATAAATTCAAGATTGCCATTACCGGCTCGGCAGGTTTGGGTATTGCGGAGGCAAGCGGGATTTCCTTTGTACAGGAGGTTTTCTCTGCGTTTGTTGCGGTAAATAAGAGCTATCCCAACGCTGACGTGGTAGTTGAACTGGGCGGAGAGGACGCGAAAATAATCTTTCTTACCGGCGGAGTAGAGCAGAGAATGAACGGTTCCTGCGCAGGAGGTACGGGTGCGTTTATTGATCAAATGGCAGGTCTGCTGGGCGTTACACCTGACGAGATGAACGATCTCGCTCTTAAAGCAGAAAAGACTTATCCTATTGCCTCCCGCTGCGGAGTTTTCGCTAAGTCGGATATTCAGCCCTTACTTAATCAGGGGGCGAAAAAAGAGGATATTTCTGCGTCTATATTTCAGGCTGTGGTAGACCAGACTGTTTCGGGTCTTGCTCAGGGCAGAAAAATTCAGGGACAGGTACTGTTCCTCGGAGGTCCTCTTACATATCTCAGCGCGCTTCGCGAGGCTTTTAAGAAAACTCTTGATCTTGACAATGAGCATGCTATTCTTCCGGAAAAATCCTCCTGCTACATGGCTTACGGAGCAGCGCTTCACGCTGATACGCTTGCAGAGGAAATGACTGTTGACGAGGCTCTTGACAGAATAATAAACGCTAAGGCTACAGATAATATAGTCGTTGGCACTCCCCTTTTTGAATCGCAGGCGGATTATTCCGCATTTATTGAAAGACATAAAAAGTCAGACCTTAAATATGAGGATATAAAGACCTATGAGGGAGACGCGTATCTCGGTATCGACGCAGGTTCCACCACAACAAAGCTTGTGCTTATCACTCCTGAGGGCAGACTGCTTTATCAGCATTACTGCTCAAATCAGGGACAGCCGCTTGATATTATTTCAGCAAAATTAAGCGAGATATATCAGCTTGCCAATCCAAAGCTCAATATAAAGGCGTCCGCCGTTACGGGCTACGGAGAGGAGCTTATCAAAGCGGGTCTCGGAGTGGATTACGGTATTGTTGAAACCGTAGCGCATTACAAAGCGGCTGCTTATTTCTGTCCCGACGTTGACTTTATTATTGACATCGGCGGTCAGGACATTAAATGCTTTAAAATAAAAAATAACGCTATCGACAGCATTATGCTCAACGAGGCCTGTTCATCGGGCTGCGGTTCTTTCATTCAGACCTTTGCGGGAGCAATGGGTTACAATATTGCTGATTTTGCAAGACTGGGGCTTTTCGCTAAGGCTCCGGTTGAGCTTGGATCACGCTGCACGGTATTTATGAATTCTTCCGTAAAGCAGGCTCAGAAGGACGGCGCGTCCGTTGAGGATATTTCTGCGGGTCTTTCCGCGTCTATCATTAAAAATGCAGTGTATAAGGTCATAAGAGCCAAGTCTGTCGACGAATTGGGAAAGAATATTGTAGTTCAGGGCGGTACTTTCCTAAACGACGCTGTTCTGCGGTCTTTTGAAAAGGAACTGGGCAGAAATGTTATAAGACCTGCCATTGCGGGACTTATGGGCGCGTTGGGCTGTGCTTTGTTCGCAAAGGAAAAGTCCAAAAATTCAGATAATTCATCAAAGCTTATCACCAAGGAACAGCTTGAAGAATTCTCATACAAGTCCAACGCCGTTCAGTGCGGCGGCTGCGGAGCGCACTGTAATCTGACTATTATACGCTTTAACGACGGTCACCGCTTTGTTTCGGGGAACCGTTGTGAAAAGGGAGCAGGAATTAAGATCACCGGCCGCACTGAAAATATGATCGAATACAAGTACAATTATATAAAGGAAATCGAAAAAACAAAGCCTCACGGTAAGCCTATGGCAAGAGTAGGACTTCCTCTTGCGCTGTCATATTACGATCTAATGCCGTTCTTCGGACAGCTTTTGACCGATCTGGGCTTTGAAGTGGTATTCTCTGAGGAGTCCACAAGAGACACATACTACAAAGGTCAGCAGACTATCCCTTCAGATACGGTATGCTATCCTGCAAAAATATGTCACGGACATATTGAAAGCCTGCTGGAAAAGAATGTTGATTTCATATTCTATCCATGCATGAGCTATAACATTGACGAGGGCGATTCGGACAACCATTACAACTGCCCTGTAGTCGCGTATTATCCTGAGCTTTTAAAGGCAAATAATGACAAGCTCAACGATAAAAATTTTATCACTCCGTATATCGACCTCAACAACAAGGTACACGTTTCAAAGGCTATGTCAAGGGCTCTAAAGCCTTTCGGAATTACTCAGAAGCAGGTCATGCAAATGCTTAACAGAGCTTATTCAGCTCAGATGAAGTTCCGAAGAAGCATAGAGAACAAGGCTCAGGAAATTATAATGGAGGCAAGGGATAAAGGACAGAAGATCATTGTTCTTGCGGGCAGACCATACCATATAGATCCTGAAATAAATCATGGCATACACAAGCTTATTGCCTCGCTGGGCTTTGCAGTTATCACTGAGGACAGCGTTGCGGGCTTGGTTGACACTCCCGCGCTCGACGTACTTAATCAGTGGACATACCATTCAAGGCTCTACAGAGCGGCAAAGTATGTCTGCAAAAACGAAGATATGCAGCTTGTCCAGCTTGTGTCATTCGGCTGCGGAATAGACGCAGTAACTACCGACGAGGTAAGAGCTATTCTTGAAGAACAGGGAAAGCTTTACACTCAGCTTAAAATCGACGAAATAACAAATCTGGGCGCGGCAAAAATCCGACTGCGTTCCCTTGCGGCTGCTCTTGAGGAGAAAGAAAGCTGTGTAAATCATTAAAATGCAGGAATAAGCATTTACTATGAAAATGAAAGGAAAAGTAAAATGGCTCATAAAACTAAAGAAAAACCAATAAAGACGGGTTCGGACAGAGTTCAGCGTTCTAATTTTGATAAATCAAGAAAGCAGGACTATACGGTACTTATACCTGACATGCTGCCTATACATTTCAAGCTTATTATGGCTATATACAAACAATATGGCTATAATATGGTACTTCTACAGACCTCCACAAGAAACGTAATTGACGAAGGTCTGAAAAACGTTCATAACGATACCTGCTACCCTGCACTGCTTGTTATTGGTCAGTTTATGGACGCTCTTAAAAGCGGCAAGTACGATCTGGATCATACTGCTCTTCTAATTTCACAGACCGGCGGAGGCTGCCGTGCATCCAACTACATTCATCTGCTGAGAAAAGCTCTATCGACTACCTTTCCTCAGGTACCTGTGCTATCCCTTAATTTCAGCGGACTTGAGAAAAACGCGTCCATAGATATTACTCCAGCTATTGCGTTGAAACTTGTTTATGCGGTGCTTTACGGCGATATGCTCATGCTGCTGTACAATCAATGCAAGCCTTATGAAATAAACGAAAATTCCACTGACGAGCTGTTGGCTCGCTGGCAGCATCGCCTTGGAAAGCTGTTTGCAACAAAGCACGGTTTTATGTCTACATCAAGAATATACAAAGCAATGCTTAAAGACTTCGCTGCTCTCCCGCGGACAAAAGATAAAAAGCCGAAAGTCGGAATTGTAGGAGAGATTTATGTTAAGTACTCCCCTCTTGCCAACAATCATCTTAATGATTTTCTTCTTCAGGAGGGCTGTGAGCCTAACGTTCCGGGCCTGTTGGACTTTGTAATGTATTGTGCATCAGACGCTGTGAATGATGAAAAGCTATATGACGCAAGGACTAAGAAAACTCTGCTTTACGGTATCGGTTATGACGTTTTGTATAAATTCCAGAAACAGCAGATCAAGATAATCAAAGAACACGGAGAGTTTCAGCCTCCGCATGATTTTGAGCATTTAAGAAGATGCGCTGATAAATATATATCTCAAGGAGTAAAAATGGGAGAGGGCTGGCTTATTACCGCAGAAATGGCAGCTCTGGCAGAGACAGGAACCAAAAACATCATCTGCGCACAGCCTTTTGGCTGTTTGCCAAACCATATTGTTGCAAAAGGAATGTCCAGAACTATTAAGCAAGCATATCCTGAGGCAAATATAGTGGCAATTGATTATGATCCCGGCGCAACAAAGGTAAATCAGGAAAACAGAATAAAGCTTATGCTTGCAAATGCAGTTATGTAGGTAAGGTCTCTGCTTAATTTATTTATAAGTCAATAATTAGAAAATTAAGTTTGATTTCCGTGAAAAATTTCTAAAAAGCACTTGACAAACAGAAATATTTGTGATATAATAAATTAGTCGTATGACAATAATTAAGTGAATTAAGTGGAGAAGTCGCCTAGTCCGGTTTATGGCGCACGACTGGAACTCGTGTATGGGTTGATAGCTCATCGAGGGT